>JAITCR010000046.1 GCA_031282985.1 Nitrososphaerota archaeon
AACTGCCAAGATAATATCCAACGAGAAAAACAGTGATTTTACATCCAAACTTCGTGCCAACATACACAAACACAAAGGAAAAACGGATTCATTGGACAATAAAAAGTTCAGTTGCTATAGTTAAGAGGTTTTCGGAGGCTGCCTATAGAAAAAAAATTCATATCGCTTCAAAAGTTTGCGTATACACGACAAACGTATGAAGCAAAATAGGCGCAATATTTATAGCGTTGAAGTTTAACACGCTGACAAAATGTACTGTTTTACGATAAAAATCGCGTAATTAGAACAAAAATGGGTTGAAAAGCGTCAAATTTTTGTCTTTTGTCTAAAATGGTACAGTTCATGCGTTTGTCGTGTTTGCGTATAAGGGTTGTTTTGTAATATTTTGTTTGGCTAGAAAGGATTAAATCGTAAGTCTTTTTTTAAGGTTGTATGAGTCAGTTTCTTGGTGGCGTGTGTAAGGGAGAGGACATAGGGTTATTTACAGATTTTTATGAGCTAACAATGTGTGCGTCGTATTTTGATAATCAGAATTTTAAGCCTGCTACGTTTGATCTTTTCATTAGACGTCTACCCGCGAATCGTTCTTATTTTTTGTTTGCGGGTTTAGAGCAGGTTTTATTGTATTTGCAAAGTGTAAAGTTTACTGAGCAACATCTTGATTATCTTAAACGGCAAGGGTTTGAGTTACAGTTTTTGGAGTATCTTCGAAATTTCAAATTTACTGGGGATGTGTGGTCAGTTCCAGAAGGAACAGTTGCGTTTCCTAATGAACCGCTTATCCGTATTACTGCACCTATTATTGAAGCTCAAGTTGTTGAAACATTCATTCTTAACACTGTTAATTTACAGACCACCATGGCAACTAAAGCTAGTCGTGTTGTACATGCTGCAAAAGGCAAATCGGTTATTGAATTTGGTTTACGCAGAGAACACGGCATTGATGCAGGCATGAAAGTTGCAAGAAGCAGCTATATTGCCGGTTGTAAAGGGACATCTAATGTGTTAGCGGGTATGGTATATGATATTCCTGTATTTGGAACAATGGCACATTCTTTTATTATGTCCTACCCAAAAGAACTGGATGCTTTTCGGGCGTTTGCTAAAACTTTTCCTGATAAATCCACTTTACTTATTGATACCTATGAGGAAATGGCAGGTTTAGAAAAAGCAATTATGGTAGCTAAAGAGTTGGAAACTAAAGGGTTTCGGCTTGGTGGGGTGCGGTTAGATAGTGGGGATTTAGCAGAGACCAGTAAGAAAGTTAGAAAAATTCTTGATGATAACAGTTTGGGGTATGTTAAAATTTTTGTCAGCGGTGACTTGGATGAATTTCGTATTGCCGAGTTGCTTAGCAAAGGAGCAAAAATTGATTCTTTTGGAGCAGGCACCAAAATGGGCACTTCATCTGATAGGCCTTACCTTGATGTTATCTATAAATTATGTGAAACCATGACAGCGCCTAATGTTTATTCCCCTAGTATGAAGCTAAGTTGTGATAAGTTAACTTTGCCAAGTCGTAAGCAGGTTTATCGCTATAAAGATTCTGATGGTAATTATGTGAGAGATGTTATCGCTTTAGATTCTGAGAAGGTGTTAGATGCAGAGCCGTTGCTTGTTAAAGTTATGTCTGAGGGAAAGATGACTTACACTTTGCCATCGTTAAATCAGATAAAAGATTTCGCTTCAGATAACCTGTGCAGACTTCCAGATAAGTATAAGGCACTAACGGATGTGGAGATGTATCCTGTGGAGTTAAGTCAAGAATTACAGGAGCTTGTCAAGATTTTGCGTGAAAGATTGTTAGAAACAAGATAATTAGTTATAACTGTGTCTAAATGATATATTTAGAATGATGTTTTTGGGTTTAATTTTAGTGTATATGGCAAACACTTAATAGGGTTTTGTAAAAAGGGTATTGTTATTGTTTAATGGAAGAAAATGAGCATGCAAAATCGTCCCGTAATAGTGGCTGTTGGCCGAACAAAATTTGGAGAACATTACGGCAAAGAGCCAGAAAAGTTGATAGAGGAAGCGTGGCTTGCAGCTTCGAACGAATGTAATTTAGAACGTAAGAATTTGGAAACATGCTACATATCTGATTATTTTTTACCAATCACTAATAAGCTTGGTTTGGAAGAGGGTTTTCTTTCTGAGTTAACTGAGCTTCATGTTCCTATGGAGGTAACACGTTCTTTTAGTGCTGCACTTAAAACTGCGTGCCATGCGATACAGGCAGGTGTTTACAGTACAGCGTTAGTAGGTGGCATTGAAAAGATGACGGATCGTTGGGATAAGATTCGTGATGATTTAATGTTACTTGATGATCCTTGGAGTTATTATGCGGGTGGAACAACAGAGGCAAATCATGAACTTATGTTACGTGCATACATTAAAAAGCATGGCATAAATGGTGAAAACCTTGAGAAATTGTATACTGCCTTAGCTCAGGTGGCAATTAAGAATCATGCTAATGGCGCAAAAAATTCGTATGCTCAATACCAACGTAAAATTAGTTTAGAAACTGTATTAAATTCACGTAAAACGGTAAACAAAGCATTAGGCTTATTTGATTATGCACCAGTAACTGACGGCGCTACAGCTGTAATTCTTACAAGTGAAGAAGCCGCCAAAAAAATGGATATTACACCCGTGTACATCTATGAGTATAATTCCGCAACAGACTACTTGGACTATTCTGCTAGAGAGGCGTTAAGTCATTTTGTTGCAACACAAATTGCAATGAAAAAAGTTCTCAAAACAAGTAAGCTAGACGTTTGGGACATTAATCTTTGGCAAGTCAATGACCAGTCTACAATGATGGAGCTAGTTTCACTTGAAGATTTAGGTTACTGTGAACCGGGAACAGCTTGGAGGAGCATATCTGAGTCATGTCCAAACGATAAGGGTTGTTATGTAATTAACGGTAAAGAGTTATATGTTAACATGAACGGCGGCTTAAAAGCAGATGGTAACCCGCTTGGAGCTGCAGGGGGGGCACAAATTCATGAGCTTTTCCGTCAGTTAACTGGAAAGGCTGAACAGCGACAGGTGAGTATTGATGGAGCTACACCAAAATATGGTGGCGCATTAGAATTTGAAGGCTTTGGCACCAAGGCATATGTAAACATTTTAGGGAGAGAGTAAAATTGAGCAGTGAACCAATAGAGCGTAGAGTATCTTACCTTGGCGATAGGTTACGTGCAAATCGTTGTAAAATTTGTGGAAAAGAATACTTTGAAGTGCGTGATTACTGTGGAAAATGTGGCAGAAAAAGCTATGGCAAAATGGACAACATTGACTTGTTTTATGATAAGGGCAAACTGGAATTTTGTACCTTAATTGATGAGCCAACTAACAAGTTTAGCAAACTTGAACGCTACGTTTTTGGCATAGTTAGCTTCCATAACGGCAAAATAAGGGTACCTGCAAGAATAACAGATCAACTCTTAAAAGGCAACAGTTTTGACCCCTCAAAACTAGAAGGCCGCGAGGTTACTCCACGATTTAGACGACGCTACTCTGTAGGTAAAAATGAAGTTGTCCCAACAATTTCCTTAGCATTCACAATAGCAGATGAATATTATCCTCATCAGGAATACAAAATTGTACAACCAACTAAAGACTATGAATTACCGGGCATTGTAGGCTATGGTGTTTACAGTTCACGTTTCCGCATAAAGGAAGAAGACATTGAACGTGCAGTACCCTTCATAGACGAAGACTCCGTAACAGCAGCTGTTGAAGCAGGAAAACTTGCACTTATACACTCAGGCCTTAACAGCAACTGGATAGGCAAAGTCTATGCAGGCTCAGAATCTAACCCATACGCAGTTAAACCAATAGCAGCCAAAGTAGCACAAGTATTACAATTAGGCGAACAAGACGGCGATTTACAAAGCGTTGACGCCATAGACACAGAATTTGCCTGCAAAGCCGCAACAAGCATGTTTAAAGATGCATGCGCCCTAGTAAACTATCCCCATTCAGACATTAACTATACAATGGTCATAGGCACAGACAACTCCCAAGCCGCACCACGCGGATGCCCGGGAGGAGAACTCGACGCCTTTGTAGGCTACGGCGGAGCAGCCTACATATTTGGCAAAAAAGACGTCATAGCCGAAATAGAAGGATGGTACAGCTGCACCTCAGACACCCCAGACTTCTGGCGCCGCGACGGCGAACAATACCCAATGCACGGCGGCAGATTTACAGGCGACCCCGCATATCACAAACACGTACGAAAAGCAGCCAACAAAATGATGGAAAAAAGCAACATGAAACCCAACGACTTCGCCTATTTCGTTCCACACCAACCAAACCCAAGCTTCCCAGTACGCATAGCCAAAGAATTAGGCTTTAAAGAAGAACAATTCATGCCAGCAATACAAATGACCAAATTCGGTAACACCTACTCAGGAGCAGCCCTAATAGGCTTAGCAGCAATTCTAGACATTGCAAAACCAAACGACAACATAATAGTAACAAGCTACGGCTCAGGCGCAGGAAGCGACGCATATATACTACGAACAACAAACCAAATTATAGACAAAAGAAACCGCCAAAAAATCAACGTAAAAACCTTAGCAGAAAACCCACACATCGAATACATCGACTACGCAACATACCGACGCTTAAAGCAAGGTATGTAAATCATGTTTAGGCTATGAACAAAATTTTTTTCTTTGTGTTACTTTTCCTTTTTATATGCGAATCATTGGTAGCTATGTTTAACTCTGTTTCAGCATCGGATTTAGTTGAAAATTCTTGAAGTCCACTAGCAGCAATGAGTCAATCACGTTATGGTTTAGGAGTTGTTGCTGTAGACGGGAAAAATTATGCTATCGAAGGTTCTATGGGATATGGCTTTGACAATAGTTTATTCGTAAGTACAAATGAATGCTAGGTAGTGTCCTAATATACGATAGCCTTATGTAGTTTGGTTGTTTAATGTTGCCCGTGAAAAGCATGTCAACGGGCAGTTTCAGAAGTCAAGTTAGCATAGTTTGTCAAAACCCTAAATGCACCCACTACCTAAAAGAAAAGGGCAAACACACCACAAAACAGGGCAAATACCACACAACAGATCACCAAAGATGCCAATACATGCACTGCCACACATATTTCATGGAAACCAAAGGCACCCCCTATACAAAAAACGAGAGTGTTCACGTTTAGAGAGATTTGTGGTGTAATATCTTTCACGAGTGGACAAGTAGATGGAAATTAATGGTAAAATGCAAAATTTGTCTCCCAGAAAGAAACGTTAAAACCAGCA
>JAITCR010000089.1 GCA_031282985.1 Nitrososphaerota archaeon
TCTTGCGAAACTATCCATTTTTTGAAAAAATTAAACACCTAAATCAGGTTAAACTTTAAGTCCAAACATTCTTTTAACGGGATAACAATTCAAACCTTTACACAATTCTTAGTTTCGCAGGAGGTCTAACGTTGAAGCGTGATAATCCTTTATCGTTGTGTAAAGAGTTTGATGAGCGTAGACAACAAGAAGTATTTACAAGAGCCTGTAACTTAAACATTAAATGTTTATGCTGCCTGAATTATCTTGAAGGCATAAATGCAAGAGAAACCTGGCACAAATAATATTGTTCCAAAGTCCAATACACCATAAACTATAAAAGTTAAGTTGCTATACTGCATCCGGATATATAACCTGACAGGTAGGTTATCTATCGTATGGTGAAAAATGATAAAATTAAACATGTGATTAATATGACTGGTACATTATTTAACTTTAAACATTCTAAAATGAAAAAACTTTTATTTTTAACTCTCACACTCGCTCTGCTATCAATGTTGTTTGTATCTATTCCACAGAGTTTTGCCGCCGACCCTGTTGGCGCTTCCTACGCTGTGGGCGGTAGACGACTTTCTGCAGCTTCAGCGGGTGATACCTCTGACTGGATTGAAATTGCACAGTACACAAACACTGCTGGCATTTCCTATTCGCTGATTGTGCGTACAAACTATATTAATATCTATACTCAGGCATCTCGTTATGGTGACCCGGCATGGCAATATGTTGATTATGGTGCATCATCTGCGTATGGTAGCTCTTTTGTTCGTGATAAAATTAATGCTTGGTTTAATGGTGTTGCATCTGGTGCAGCTGATAATTTGCCTGCAAATGCTAGATTGCGTGGCTATACGATGCAGAATAATGCCGTTAATGTTCTTGGTACCGCTAGTAATGTGGTGTCGTTGACTAACGGTTTTAGTCAGCCGACTTATTATCAAGTCGGTGTAGGTAATGATGTTGCGTTTGCGTTAAGTTACAGTGAATCCGCGGCATTTCTGTCTAAAACACATGATGTGCGTGGGTTAAATCCGCAGATGCAGCCCAGTAGTGCTCTTGCAGTTGCAAACTATGGTAAAATTACTATACCTGCGACTTCTGTGTATGGTATGTGGTTGCGTTCTCCGGGTGATGTCAGCATTACGGCGGGTGTTTTGGATCATACCGGTAGGGCTTTTCAGTATCATACTTCTCCTAGCTACGGCGAATACGGCTTAGTTTACCCAGCACTATGGGTGAATTCGAGCATCTTTGATGTCGGATATACCGTACACTACTACTTGGAAGGGACAACGACAAAACTTGCTAACGATAAAATTGTGACTGGTCAGGCAATAGGTTCTTCTGTGACTGAGCATGCCATAGATGTGGCTGGTTATACTGCAATTGCGCCGACAAGTGTTTCAAAGACTTTGTCTGCATCTGGTAATGAGTTTGTGTTCTACTACAGTGTTCGGAGTGATTTGAGTTATGTGGTGAACTATCTTGAGCAGGGTACTAACAGGGTGTTGGCTCAGCAGAAGGTAGTTGGTGGTCAGGTTTTTGGGGCGCAAGTTACTGAGGCTGCTGTTGATATTGCTGGTTACAACAAAGTAGCGCCTACGAGTGTGACTATCACTGTTGGTATGTCTGGTAATGTGATCACTTTCTACTACACAACTGCAAATGATGTCATGATTGGGTCTATACGTAAAACTGTTGCTGGCATTGCTTTTGATGAATGGGCCACCGGTTATGGTGGTGGTGTTGCTGAGCTTGTTTCAGGCATAAACTTCAAACTCTACATGGTCAACGCTGATGGCACTATCAACTATGCTGACATTGTTGCAAATGGTGTACTCACAGCTAATGGGATTATAGACTTTAACACACCATTACTCTCAGCAGGCAGATATGCAATCATTGAAACGCTCACAGGAAAAGCCGCAGAAGTTTTTGCAGCTACTACCCCCCTCTATATTTACATCTCTGAAAACGGTGATGTCATTGAAGACTTTGATTATAGTAGTGACTACTTTGTAAGTTGGAACTGGTTTAACGCTGAGGGTCGAGTTGGTCTAACTGGTGTACCCGTTGGTTACTATTACATGATTGAGGTTTGGAACATTAAAACAAGGACAACATTTGGTGCTGATTATAAAGCCTATGCCTCATTTTGCGCTGGTGGCACATCACGGACTTTTGCTGAGACAGAGAGCTATGTAGTGGGTCAGCTAAATCAAGAAACATACGACAAAATCCTTGCAGCACTCAACTATATCTACAATAAATACGGTAGTGTGGATGCATGGCAGGGAAACACTGGACCTATTACAGTAGAGCAATCAACTAAAGTTCTTTCCCAGATGGTTGTATGGACACTGTTACACGACGATGTTGCTCTCCAAGGTATGCGTGTTGCTGAAGCTGGATATGATGCAGATGAATTTGCTCGTGCTCTACAAGATGTGATAGATAACTCTGTCGGTTCATCGGGTGCGGTGAAATCCCTTGTTTACTTGGTTGGTTCCAACTTCCCAAGTGACATAGTATCACACCAGCCCCAGATTGTTCCCCTGTTTGGTGACCCAGTGTTCAACAATGTCTTAAACAACTGCTAAACACAAAAGATCAAACAACCCCTCTCTTCCTTTTTTATCAATTATTGTTCAAAATTCCCTGTATAACAGTTTAAGAATCTGTCCTCAATAATAATTGCTGAATAACGTGATTGTTTATGTTGTAATGGCCTAATTCTTTACTATTCACGGTTATTTTGTAATATTTTTTTCTTTTTATATTGTTTATTTACAAAAGATGTTTTGTTTGTTCTGTTTAACATTACTTGTGGTGATACACATAATTTAGTATCATTAACATTGCATAAAACACAATTAAAATGAAATATAACGTTATTTTCTCGTTTCATCAAATAAATTTTTTTAAAAATATTGAGAACAGGTTCTTAGCTTAAAGGATAATGGTCATGTATCGAAATAGTTTATTAACTTGGTTTGTGTATTTGATCGCCTGTGGAGGCGATTGGTGTAGTCAAGATAGAGGTCAAATGCATACATTGTGATGGTAAAGACGTTGTAAAGATGGGTAAACAAGCAAACGGGACGCCCCGTTGTAAGTGCAATTCATGCGGCAAAACTTTTCAAACAAAATACACAAGCAACGGTGCTAAACCACAAACTAAACAAATGATATTAAAACTATCCACAAACGGCAGCGGCATTCGTGACATTTCACGCGTTTTAAACATTAGTCAAAATACAGTTTTATCAACTTTAAAAAAATCAAAAAACATCTCACAAACATAAATCCAAAGTATTTAGGCCTAAAACAAACGCTAAAAATTAGGCTTCAGATGGATGAAATGTGGCGCAGACTTTATTGTAAAGAAACCCCTTGTTGGTTGTGGCATACTATAAATCATGAAATGGTGATGTGGTTGTATATGTGTTGGGTTCTTGTGAACGTGAAACATTGGGGGAATTTTTGGGTTTGTTGGGTTTATTGATGTGGAAATAATGACGGTTTATTCTGATGTTAATTATGCTTATCCTGAGGTTATGTCGAGAAATGTTTTACAGACTGGAAAGAGAAATGCGCAGAGAATTGAGCGTAAGCATTTGATTTTTCGTATAAGGTTAAAACGTTTGGCCCGTAAAACTATTTGTTATTCCAAATCATTAAAGATACATAAACTCATGTTTGGTTTGCTCATAAATGTGTTGGAATTTAACTGTCAACCATTTTGATGCATGACCAAAGTTAACCTGGGGAAGTATCACCCATGAAGTTAACAGAATTTTTTTTAGGAAAGTTTAAGAGTGACCTTTTTGATGTAATTGCAAAAGGTGTAATATATGCCGACTCACGGTTCGTTATCTAAAGCAGGAAAAGTTCGTTCTCAAACGCCAAAAATTGTGGCTCAAGAACGTGTAGCGCCAAGTCCAAAAACGAGAAGCAGACGCAATTATGAAAAGCGTGTGATTCTACAGCGCAAGCCTGGCCAAAACTGGATGTAAACATCCAAGGTTAGAAATCTTGGTTGTAGTAGTGCCCTTTAGGTGTGTCACTGGGCTCTTTTGTGTTTTTGTTTGAGGTTTGTGATTAAGGGAAAGCGAGCGTTTATAATCTGTCAAAAACAATCAAATTTATTTTGGTAATGTTTTTAGTAATTATTTCTGTTCATATTATTCATGCAGTTACTTTAGATAAGATTGTTGAGTATAAAGAAGTGACTTTTTATTCTTCGGATGTTCCAAAAGAAATGAACGGTTATAGAATTGCGTTCATAACTGATGTTCATTCCATGCCGATAAAGCGTTTAGCAGAAATCACTGATAACTTAAACAAGAAATCAGTAGACTTGTTAGTCCTTGGTGGCGATTACCCGTCTTCCAAGGAGAATCTGCGGAAATCAATGGAAACTATGTCACGTATTATTTCTACTGATGGAATATTTGGTGTCGAAGGTAATCACGATAACTACACAGATGTACTTACAGTAATGAATGAATATGGCATTAATATGCTGTCAAACAGCGGTCTTTACATACAAGACAACTTTTACTTAGCTGGTGTTGAAGAACTTCGGAATCACAATGCGAGTATAGCGGTTGTGACACAGGGCGCTTTACCGGAGGATTTTGTGCTTTTGATTGCCCACAATCCCGACATTAGTATGCAACAAGAGACAGGTGGTGTTGACTTATTTTTATGTGGACATACACACGGTGGGCAAATAACGTTCTTTGGCATATTTGGTCCAGCATTAATTCCAAATTTTGTTACCGATTACAATCAACGGTTTATGTCTGGCTGGTCTGAATCACGTGATGGCACACCGGTTTATGTCAGTAATGGTGTAGGAACATCTTTCTATATGCCAAGAGTATTCGCTCGTCCGCAAGTGATATTGATAACATTGCTTAATGAATAGTAGATCTTAATACTATTAGAGTTTTGTTGGTAAATCGGAGGTTTTATTAGAATTTGTCCTAGGGGTGGTTCTTTTGCTTGGTTTAACAAGTTTGTTGTGTTGTGTTTTGGGTTTGTGAAGAAGCGGTTTAGGTTACTGGGGTTTTTTGTTTATGATGAGTTCGTTTAGGCTGGTTATGTTGTGTTCTTTTTTGCCTGTGCTTATTATGGCTAGTTCGGTTCTGCAGAGGTTGTTGTATTGGGGTTTGGTTAGGTGTTTTTTGAAGTGTGAAAGTGTGTTTTTTAGTCTGCGTGGTATGCCGGATAAAAATCTAAACATATGCTTCAATAGGTTTTATGAGCAAAATAAGCTTTGACACAAAACACCATGGAAACGCAAACTATCAGTTAATATAATGCCGTAAATAAATATATTCACCGGAGCAACAGTTGGATGTCTGTTGGATGGCTAATAAGCACCGCTGCAGGATACGTACTTGGGAAAGTTGCAGATGACCTCATAAATCGTATACGATTTACGCGTGGGTTAACTTTTGAAGAAAAACGGTTAAAGTACCTGTTAGAGGCTCTTGATGAGATCGTTAGTGAACAAGGGTTAGGTGAGAATAAAGCAGACATCCGGAAAAAATTTATTGAATTGCTACCTGCACTTAAAGATTCGTACAACGAAGAAATACTTTATGAAATTCTTCAGAAATTAATGGGTCAAAAAATTACTAAAGATACTACTAACCAATTTACCTGTTACTTTATGCAAATAGCTATCAAAGACCAAGATTTTGTCCGTGAAACTGACTTACGTAGCGGGTTAAAACTATTCGATAATACCGCGGCTATTATGAAAGATGTCAAAAGCCTTAAACGAGACACCCGAACAATTATGAAAAAATTAAAAAAATTAGACCCGCAAAAAAAGAAGCGGTAAGTAGCTCCAAGTTTCCTGTAAATAATCTGCCCAATGATAGACTTAAGCATTTTATTGGGCGTGAGGATGCGTTAGAGAGAATTCGCAGCGAGTTTCAGTCTGTTTCTAAATTGACTGTTGTAGGTGGGGCGGGTTTTGGAAAGTCGCAGCTTGCGTTTGAATATGCGTATCGTTATGCTTTGGAGTATGATTATATTTGGGTTGTGAATGCTGCGGATACTTTGAGTTTAGAGAGGGCTTATCGAGAATTTGCTATACGTACTGATTTACCTTCGGCGGGTACGGAAGAGTTTGAGCAGGTTTTAACACATGTTAGGTTATGGCTTGAGGGTCATAGTCGTTTTTTGTTTATTTATGATAATGCAGAAGGACTTTCAAGTAAACTTTTAGGTTATTTGCCCTGTGGGCATCTTCAAGGGCGTATTTTGATTAATACCCGTGATAGTCGCTGTCGTCTTTCTAATACGCTAATAGATCTGAAGGATTTTCCATTTGATGGTGTCAAGTTTTTACAGAAACGTCTTGAAAATACATGTGTTGTGGTAAGTAGTGATGATGCTGAGTGTTTAGCTGTTATGTTGAAGCATTTTCCTCTTGCATTAGAACATGCTGCAGCGTTTATGGAACGAAGACAGCAAACTTGTGCATATTATATGAAGCTTTTTGAGAGGGTCGAGTTATCTAAGGTGTTAGATGATGACTCAGTACATCTTACAGTTTATGATAAAACTATTGCTAAGACTTGGAGAGTTTCTATTGATGAAATTAAGTCTAAGAGTGCGCGTCAACTGTTTAATCTTTGTATCTATTTTGCGCCTGATGATATACCTCTTTCTTTGTTTATTAAGGGGCGTGATAACCTTCCGGTAGAATTGCGTGATGTGCTTTTGCCTGGTGAGCATAGTAAGCATGACTGTCTTGTTGGTGAATTGGCACGTTATTCTTTGTTGTCTTTTGGCAGAAAGGATAATGGCGATATTTTACTGTTTATGCATCGACTTATCCAAGCAACTGTATTCCGTGATCTTGCTAACGATACACAATGGGTATCGTGTTGTCTTGATATGATGACGGCTGTTTTTGAGTATAAGTATGGGGATAAGGAGTCGATGGATGCGTTTACGCAAGATGTGTCACATGTTTTAAAAATTGCGTACCATGCTGAGGAAATGTTGGATAAAAATGATGAGTCAGTTCAAAAGAAAATAGCTTGTTTGTATGGTGAGGCTGGGCGTGGATTTTATTATAGTGGTGAATATTCCAAAGCGTTGGAATGGTATAACAAGTCTTTGGTCATAAAGGAGAGAGTTTTAGGTACAGATCATCCCTCCACAGCAGATACATACAATAACATTGCATTAGTCTACGGTAGTCAGGGTAAATACGTTGAAGCGTTGGAATGGTACAACAAAGCACTATCTATTTATAAGAAGATATTTGGCGAAAATTACGAGTTCACGAAAACTGTACAAGACAGAATCAAAAGCCTTCAAAGTATGATTGACCAATAGATAGTTGTTGGATTAAAACTGTTGTAGCAAATGGCGTTCCCACTTTACAATGGATAGCGGTAAAAGGTTCTTTACCCAATTTAACTGATACTTTGCGTTTTTACGTTATTTCGTGTTAATTCTTCTTAGGAATTGTTACTAAATAATATATACAGTTTAAATGTGTGTATGTTGTATTATTTGGTATGTCCAAAATAGATGTTATTGCACTACAAATACGCATAGAAACAATGTTACCAACAT
>JAITCR010000099.1 GCA_031282985.1 Nitrososphaerota archaeon
CGAAAAGGGATTTGCTTTTCAAAAATAGAAGTCATGCATCACACAGTTATTGGTTTGATCATTAACTTTTGGTTCTTCAAAAGACAACTACCCTTTAACCTGCTTTAGGACACCACCTGATAAGGCGGTGGCTTCTTGGTGTGGTTTGGTTCCTTGTGTTTATCAGTCGGCGGGGGTGGCTAATTATGGTGCTATTACGAAGCGTAGTTCGAAGTATCTTAGGTGGTGTATGATTGAGGTGGCTCATAGTGCGGTTAGGTCGGATGGTCGGTTTAAGGAGATGTTTTTGCGTATTTCTGCTAAGAAAGGTCGGAAGGTTGCGTATGTTGCTGTGGCTCGTAAAATGTTGACTATTGTTTGGCATTTGCTTGTTAATTGTGAGAAGTATGTTGAAGAAGGTTTTTCGAAAAAGTCTGCTGTTTTGGCGCGGTCTGGTAATGGTGGTAGTGGTGGTGGGTCTGTTTCGTTGGCGGATATGATTGCGGTTTTAAGAAACGCCGGGTTTGTTGTTTCGGGTAAGGGTTAGCGAAGGTTGTAGTGCGGGTTGCTGTTGGTTGGTGTTGTTGGGTTAGGGTGCTTGCTGTTTGTTGATTATTTTTGTGGCTGTTTTTGTTTAAATGCTTCTGCTATGTCGTAATGTTATTGTGCAGTAGTTGTGGCTTAGGACTTTGATCCTGTGTATGCTTCAACTATCTGCACAAAAAAATAGTAATATACATCGAAAAAACTGCGTATATTGGTTATAATCACAGGGTTTGAATTAAAAATCACATAAAACATCTTCTACGTAACCATTACTAACATCAGGACAAAAAGGCTTTGCATAGAAAATAATATTGTAGAACATTTTTTTATAGTTATTTTATCATCAGTATTCTTGGCAAATTTTTTACTGGTTTGCCATTTTTATTTTGTAGGAAAAGGCTTAAAAATAAAATTTGACATCTTGCAATTATATATTGATATGAGGGCATTGAAATGATTACATGTGTTGTTGGTCTTGGACAAATCGGTTTTCCAGTTGCAAAATACATTGCGACTAAAGGCTGTGACGTTTATGGTTTTGATATTAACCCCGTTGCAGTTGACTATGGAATTCAAAATGGAAAATTTAAAGCAACTATTCAATGGTCTCAAATTCCAAAAGCGGACATTTACATAATTTGTGTCACCACTGCACAAGTCAATAATAGGGCAGAATTAACAGCAGTTTTTGAAACTGCAAAAAAAATTGCTGAAAAAGCTGACATGAACACATTAGTTGCTATTGAAAGTACTATTTTTCCGGGTACTTCAAAAAAAATTTTTGAAGAAATTTTCAAGGGCAATGTTCTGCTTGTTCATGCGCCACATCGTTATTGGGCAGACCAAGAAGATAAATATGGTGTAAATCAAGTTCGGGTTATCGGCGGCGTTAACGCAAAGAGTTTAGAGACAGGTATGAGATTTTACAAAGAGCAACTTGGCATTCCGATGCATACGGTTTCTACTGTAGAAGTAGCTGAGATGTGTAAAATTATTGAAAATAGTCATCGTTACTTACAAATAGCGTTTGCTGAAGACCTCAAAATGATGTGTAGTCGTATAGGCATGAACTTTGGTGAACTGCGTGAAGCTATGAATACTAAGTGGAATGTTGATCTACCTGAGGCGCGAGACGGCATTGGCCGGCACTGTCTGCCAAAAGACATACGATACGTTACCTCACTTACTCCGAGCATACTACTCAGTAGCGCTATGGACGTAGACCAGAAATATCGTGAATGGTTAACAAAACAAAAAGAGGAACCAACATAACCAATTGACCATTTCTTTAATTTAACTTTTTCAATTAACCCAATTTTACGTAAGATAAACTTTAATGTTTAAGTGTGCCCTTCCTATTTTGGTATCTTATGTCTGCATCAGATGTTTGGTTAGACACAGTTACACCTAAAATCAGTATAGCTATAAACAGTATTCTACCTGTTTTACACAAAAAAGGTTACTCCACACTTGTAACTGCAAAAAAACAAACCCAAACTACCGACATGCTTGATGCCCTAAGAGTACCTTACAAAACTGTAGGCATCTATGGAACTACACTTAAAGAAAAATTAGTAGTTGAGCAAAAGAGAACACTTGAGTTTTTGGATCTTTTTGATAAAGTTGGTTACCCAAAAGTACTCTGGACACATGGTGACATATCAGCAATTCGAACGGCATTTGGGCTTAAAATTCCAATTGTATATGCTAACGATACTGTTTTCGCGTATGCCGTTGCTAAATTGGCTTGCCCCTTGGTAGATTATCTTGTAGCGCCAAAGTGTTTTGGTAAGTCATGGAGCAAATTTGGCATCTCTAAATCACAGATTATTCATTACGATGGACTTGAAGAATTGGCGTATGTAGGTACAGAGTTTGAAAAACCGAAATGTCTCAAAAATTTTGCTAATCAAAAAAAACCAGTTATACTTTTCCGTGACGCTGAGTACCAAGCAGTTTACTGCAAAGACGTTAAAGTGGATTCTGAAAAATTGCTACAGGAACTTGCCAAGTTAGGTACAGTTATTTGCTTACCACGCTATGAAGAAGAAAAAGTAAAACTTGAAAAGATATCTAACGTTTGGGTTCCACCAGAACCTGTTTTAACAGCACAACTCATACCCTACGTTGATTTGATGGTTGGCAGCGGTGGAACAACCTGTCGAGAAACCGCGCTTTGTGGAGTCCCCACAATTAATTTTCACTTCTGGGATGTTCAGGCCAAATATCTATCCAAAAAAGAGTTTCCAATTCAAATTATTCGCAATACAAAACAGATTATCACAGTTGCAAAGAAAAGGTTGACAAAAACACAAAAAATTGACACAAAAAAAATATTAGACAAACTGGAGTCGCCCATACCTACTTGGATAAAACATATAGAGCAATGCCTACAAAAACAAAGATAACTGTTGCCTTATGTACTTCCAAACCAACCTTTTGTTAAACCAATATAGTTTTCAAGTTGAAGTTTTGCAGCTTTAAAATCAGCTGTGACTAAAACAATCCATAAAGACTTGGGAACCGCCAAACCTACGCGCAACAGTATCTGCCGACTACTGTATGAACGCACACGACGTGCAAGCCTGCCGCTGTTAACAAAATCTTCAAAACCTCTGCGTTCATGAAAATAGTGTATACAACATGATTCCCGTGTGGTTAACCATCTAAAATTCTTAGCTACAATATGCTGACCAATATAATGATCTTCCCAAATATGCAAATCAGCAGGAATGTGTATGTCTCTAACAGCTCCAGTTCTAATCATAGTATCATGCGTTAAATACCGCTTTAGATGTTGCTGAGCTATTATGTAGTCTAAAACGTTTTTATGATAAAGCATCGCCATAGACTTAGTAATATTATAAACATGCCTATCTCCAGGAATTGTAACGCCCCAAAGAGCACCAACATCTGACTGCAAACATTTTTGCGCCGCAACCCACCAACCTTTACATAAAATAACATCAGAATCCAAATGCAGATGCCAAGTGGTTTTTACAGCTTCAATGCCTCTTTGACGAGCAGTTGCACGATTACCGTTCTTATCATCAATAACTTCCACATTTGGATAAGATTTTACAAAATCCACTGTACCATCAGTACTACCGCCATCCACAACTATTAAACGCCCCACTGGAAGCTGAGCATACGCTGAGTCAATGCATTCTTTTAAACAGGGCTTTAAACTGTTTTTTGTTAAGAGAACTACATCGACTTTTTCATTCATTACACATCACATATCAGGAGAAGTTAATTGTTTATGCAAAAAAGCACTTAATTAGTTTTTGGAGTTTTCACCTAAATTATTTGAGAGTGTTTATATTGGAATGAGCGCGTATTGTTTTTGGGATTGTATTGTGATTTGTCCAAAATGCAAGGGTGTTCATTCGGTAAAAAATGGGCATCATCACAACAAACAACGTTACAAATACAAAAACTGCAAATGCCAGTTTACCCAAGAACAAAGCGCCTTCGGCGCGAATTAACTAGACACTACCAATTTGCATAATCATCAGTATCCCCTTCAACATAAACCAAACCACCCCCTTCATCAGACCCAGACACACCAACAAGATC
>JAITCR010000181.1 GCA_031282985.1 Nitrososphaerota archaeon
TTTGCGTGAGCGTTTGGGCGTTTGGTTAGGAAGAGCAAGTGTTTTTCCGGGGTGAAGTGTCGTCTTGTTTGCAGCATTGAGTTGTTTAAGTTCTATTGGAATTTTATCAACGAGTTTAAACTGGGTTTTTTCCTGCAAAGCTTGAAGGTCTGACGGATCATTTGTGGACCTGGCACGAGTTCTATTACAACAGGTCATAATCAAATCTCAATCAGGACACTGCCGTATTTTTGAGTTTGTTTTCATTTAGATTTAAACTTTTGTACAGTTTTTGGTCAATAAATCTACTGTTTACGTATACAAGTTCAGATGGGGCATCAAAATATGCAGCTAAATCCACACCAGAAAAAGTGTTTATAAACAAAATTTGGGAAAAGCTATTAATCCCCCCCCCCACGGAAATATAGGTATAGAAAAGTGGATAAATGAAACAAATAAAAATATTTGCAACAATCATAATATTGTTGTTATTAGCGGGTTTAATAGCAATCACAAGTTACACTGCGTTTCACAAGGGAGAAAAACAATTCTATGATGAAGGATTCTACGTTGGAGTTACATACTGCGGCAACTCAACTCAGGAAGCAAAAGAACTCATAGACAAAGTAAAAGACTACACAAACCTCTTCATTCTACAATCAGGTGCATTGATGAGAAATATTGAAGCCATGAATGAAATAGGCGATTATGCAATTGCTTCAAAGTTAAACTACGCAATTTATGGCAGCAAAGCAAATAATTATTTGACAAATGACACCATAATAAAAGAATTTGAAGACAGAATAAAGGAAAACAAGAGTTATTCCATAGATGGACCTATTAATTTGTTTATGGATAGTTGGCTTTGGTTTATTGAAGCAAAAGAAAAATGGGGAGATCAATTCATTGGAATATACTACTCCGATGAACCTGGAGGGAATATGCTTGATGGAAGAGCTGCTTTAGAACAAACAACATTAACAACAAATAATTCAGAATCAACAACCCTAAACTCAATCGAGAAAACTGGAGAGGGAACAATAATCGTTTATGACATCCCCTCTAGTGGATATTCAATAGTAAATTCATTACATCGCACATATTATTCTGATGGCAGAATCACCGTTCGAAAAAGCTATCCGATAGAAACAATTGAGCAAGAATTCAGTTCAACACCAGAAGAAAAACAGCCTATTGATGGCACAACAGAGACTTATTATAAATCACACATGGACATTGTTGATTATTATCCAAACGGAACAATCACAATACTAGAAACCAGAAATGAGTACATAATACGAAGAAACAGAGATGGGAGCTTTATAAATAATAGTTCAGGATATGAGCAGCAGAGTTCTAGCGCTAATTCTTACACGTCAGGAAATAACATCACAAAATATACCTCACCAATACAACCCTATGAACAAGTTTTAAAACAAAACCCCATACAAACTCATGATGATGCAGCAGAAGCATTTGTAAACATGAACAAAAAACTTCTCGAAGACATAAACAAAACACAACTAAACGAAAAATCAATGCTAGTTTTCACAGCTGATTATGGCCTTTACTGGTGGGACTACAAAAGCGGCTATGACATGGTGCTTGCGGAGTTAGGTTGGAACAACTCTATCACACAAGAAATAGGATTGGTCAGGGGGGCGGCGACTCTTCAAAGTAAAAGTTGGGGCACTATACTCACTTGGAAATATACCCAACCGCCGTATCTCACAAACGGAAACGAAATGTTCGAACAAATGAAAACCTCATACGAAGCCGGAGCACAATACATAATAGTATTCAACTACTCAGAAGACATAGCAAACCCAAACACACTACAAAAAGAACACTACCAAGCACTAGAAAAATTCTGGAAAGACGTAGTCAAAAACCCAAAAGTAAAACATGGAAACATAAAAGCTGAAGCAGCACTAATTCTACCTCAAAACTACGGATGGGGCATACGACACCCAAACGACCACATATGGGGCATATGGCAACCAGACGACACATCACAACAAATATGGAATCAACTACAAAACAAACTAGACCAACATGGACTAAAACTAGACATAATATTCGAAGACCCAAACTATCCAGCAACCGGAAAATACGACAACATTTATTATTGGAATCAAAAATAACAAACTACCCCTCCCCAATTTTTAAATATAAAATGCCTAAAACATTTAATGATTTTGTTAATGGAAAAAAGAAATGGGTTAATGTTAATCTGTTATAGGATTTAACATTAGATTTACAGAGGCAGGTCTTTTTCTTTGAAAACTTGTACAGCTAACACGTAAAGTACTACACCTATAAGGGCAAGCACAAGGAACTGAATCCAAAAGCTGCCACCTGATACAATAGCATTTGGATCATAGAGTGTGTTCATTGAAAAATATTTAAGAAACTCTAAACCTTCACCAAATCCACTCATCATTTGGAACAAATAGAAAGCAACAGGTATTCCTGCGCCAAGCGCTAGAGAATTGTTTGCTGAATTGAATATGCATGAACAGAAGAATGCAATGCCACTGGTAGCAAAAATTAAGAGAACTGCACCAAGGTTCAATGTAAGATATTCTTGAACACTAAAATTCAAACCCGCATCAAGTGTAAACTGTTTTGAAACGAGTTGCGCATTTATAACTCCAACAAAAGCTGCCTTCTGCATTTCAAGTGCCACCTCTTCATTAGGAGCTAATGCTAAGGTTTCTTTAGGCACTAAATCTGCGGCTATGGCTGCTGCCTCTAAAGCAAGAGCATTATTTTTGATTTTCGCTAAGTTAGACGTTAACCCAGTGACACTTGTATCAAGCACCTCTGCAGCTGCTGTAATACCCGCTAGAAACTTTTGCTGAAATTCTGCCATTTCTCCAGGTGTCATCGTAGTTTGATTTGTACCGCCGTCAATTTTTTGTTGAAGATACAGCTTATAAACATCTTCATCAATTTTCCTAGCCTCAGCACCTCTTGTGACAGCTTCAGGATTCTCAAGAATCATATTCAAGTTACCGGCTACTGTTGCCTTATCCCAGCCAAACTCCTTTGATACGCCCTTAACATCCGCTGTGTACGCGTCGCCAAAGGCACTTCCTTGAGTTACTTGAACGGTTGCAAGCCCTACAAGGCTAACAACTAGAAACATCATGAAAATGGCAGTAATCAAATAAATGCCCTTTGTTGTCGCAACTGTTCTTCTTTTAATCGGTGTTGACAACGTATATGCCATTGAACCCTTATCTACCTGTGCAGCAATCAGGCCATTTGCTGTAAGAACAACAAAAATGACGGGTAACACGACAGCTAGCATACCATAAAAAGTGCCAGAAAGCATATTGTTTAACGTTATAGTACCAATGCCGCTAAGCACATCGCCCATAGCATCACCAAATGCACTCGCTATCATGTCCATCATGCTATTAATCTGAATAGGGTCAAATTGTGCGATGATCAAAACAGACATCGCACATAACGCCGCCGTAAAAATCAGCCACAGTTTATAATTTGATTTGAATGTTTGTTTAAAGATTGTTTTATTGAACATTGTTTTGTCTCTCCTTATATATACTGTTAAAATATTTTTCAAGAGTGTACTTGATTTCAGATATGAATTTTATTTTGTATCCTTTCAAAACGCCTAGAAAAGCGTTAATATCATTGTCACAAATATTGACAACCACTTGATTTTTTTCCTCCTGCTTTTCCTCAAAACTAAAATCCAAAGCTGTAAACCGTTTATAATCAGACTTTGAGATAAACTCGATTTTATACGACTTATTTTCGTTATGTCTTATTTCTTTTGTAGATTTAACAGCAAGAATTTTACCATCTCTAATGAGCGCGACTTTATCACAGGTGTCTTCAACTTCATCAAATAAATGCGATGACATAAAAATTGTCTTACCTTTTCTTTTTTCTTCATTCAAAATATCTATAAAACGAACACGCATTAACGGGTCAAGCCCAGTTGTAGGCTCATCAAAAATCAGAATTTCACGATCACCCATAAACGCGGCGACAATAGCTGTTTTTTGCTTCATGCCTTTTGACATACGATTTAGTTTTGCAGTTGGATCAAGCTGAAGCGTCTTAACAATATACTCTGCATAAGACAAGTCTTTAACTCCAAGTAACTCTGCCTGCGCTTTAAAAAAGTCAATTCCAGTAGGTGTGTCAGGAAAAGCAATTTCTCCTGGCACATAACCAATGAGTCTTTTTATTTCAGCGGCATCATTCCAACAGTCAAGCCCATTTATAACAGCACTACCTTTATCAGGTTTCAAAAAACCCATTAAATGACGTATCGTAGTGGTTTTTCCAGCACCATTTATGCCAACAAAACCGAATACTTCGCCTTTTTCAATTTCTAAACTGACATCAAATATACCGCGCCCATCACCGTAATTTTTTGTCAAATTCTTTATTTCAATTAACGGCATTTACAATCTTACCTCCGTCCAGAGCAGTGTTTGTTTGTCTATTTTTATCATAAAAACTCATAAAGTAATCTTCAAGAGTGAATTTAATTTCCGAAAAAAATTTTAAACTATAGCCGGATATCAACTTTATAAACTCGTTGACATCCGCATCATCGATATGAATATTTACCTGATTTCTTTGCTCTTTTACCGACGCAAGTTCATAAGGAATATGAGCATTTTCCAAATTTGAATGATCCGTTTGGAATCTTTCAAATTCGTCTTTAGAGCGAAATTCTATCTTAAAGGTCTTGGTCTTGCTATGGCGTAAATCGTCTGCGACAAAAGTTGAAACAAGCTTTCCGTCTTTTATGATAGAAATTTTATCACAAGTAGCATCCACTTCAGAAAAAATGTGGGAAGACAAAAGGATTGTTTTGCCCCGTTTCTTTTCAGTTCGAATAAACTCGATAAATGTATCCTGCATAACTGGATCAAGTCCACTAGTGGGTTCATCAAGAACAAGTACAGCTGGGTCGTGCATAAAGGCGGTCACTATAGCGAGCTTACGCTTCATACCAAGCGACATCCGTTTTAACCCACCAGACGGCTCCAACTCAAAGCGTTTGATAAGCGATTCAGTATACGTCATATCTGACATTTTACGCAAGTCTGCCATCATTTTTATAAACTGTGTACCTGTGAGGGAGTCAGGCAAAGCAATTTCCCCAGGTAAATATCCAAGGTTTCTTTGTATTTCATGATAATTTTTCCAGCTGTTCATACCATTCACAATGGTGCATCCTGTCTGTGGACGCGAAAACCCCATGATATGACGAATAGTAGTTGTTTTTCCAGCACCGTTTGGACCTAAAAAGCCATAAACTTCGCCCTTTTCAACATTAAAAGAAACATTAAAAACGCCACGGCCGTGACCAAAATCTTTTGTCAAGTTTTCAACCTGTATAACTGGCATGTTTATTCCTCTTTTGCGTGATTTATTTTAAAATGTTTATGTTTCATTTTTTTTATGACTGGTTCATTCACATCTTCTAGGTGGCTAAGCATTGTAAATAGCTGTTTTAGATAGTCTTCGCCTACAGAGTTAATATATTCGGTTAGGTAATCGTCAACAATACGGTCAAGATGTTCGATAGCTTTACAACCCTTATCTGTCAGGGTTATGACAATTTTACGGCGGTTGTTTTTATCTAACTCTCTTACAAGGTATCCTTTTTCTTCAAGAGTGCCAAGCATTTTAGAAACTCCTGATTTTGAAAGGTAATTATTATTTTGAATATCTATCAAACTGAAATTGCGTTCAGAATCAGTCATTGCAATGTTGTGCAGCAGAAAAAATTCAGACAAACTAATGTTTAGTCCTACAGGGTAAATGTTATCCATTTCAGCTATTGCAAGTATGCCATGTCGTCTCATTTTTAATGCTAACTGCACAAGCTGTTTTTTTATTTGATCCATTTTAACACTCAAACCCACCCTATCAGTTCACTATTCAACAGTTGAACAGTGAATGATTTAGAGGTATTATTATACATTGCGCAACACTTTAGAAAGTCTACCTTTCCCAGAAAAGGCATCAACAAGATAAACATCACAACACATAAAATTTAATAGCGGAAAATTTATCAGTACAGTAGACATAAATAAAAGAAAACTTTATGCATAAAATTTGACGCTGAACAATAGAGGTGAACTAAATGGTTGAAATGAAAATTGATGCTAACGAAATAAAGGGCAAGAACGGCATGGTTCAAAAATATGCAGAATTCATTAAAGAGAAAACAAGTGCAGACGTATCTAGTGAGGGCAACACTATTACAGTTAAAGGTGAAGGCCCAGCAGTAGCTAAAAAATACCTACGTGTCTTAACTAAAAAATTCTTGTACAAATACGAATTAATCGACACATACCGCGTAATTGCTGACGAAGGCGAAAACACACTACAAATCATAGAACGCAAGCTAAATGAAGAAGACTAAACCTTCTTTACTATTATTTTCAGTTATTTTATTGAACAATCTCATTTTCAAGAACAGTGCAAACAACAGTAAAAAGAAAAGAAGAATGTTAAATTTCGTTTACAAATTGTTTGTAAACGGGGTGATTTTTGAAGTGTATTGTTGTTTCTGATTTTTCTATAGTGCCACTTGGCAGACGCATACAAATTGAATTCACTGTTGCACCAGCACGGCTTAAACGTACACCATCAAGAAGCTCACCTTTAGTTACACCTGAGGCAACAAAAACCAACTCATCACCCTTGGCCAACTCGTGCTCATCATAAGTTTTAGCTACATCTACACCTGCCTGCTTTAAACGCTCCACACGAGCCACATCACCGGTTGGATTCCAAACCCTAACAAGCAGTACACCGCCCAAACACTTCACCGCTGTCGCTGCAATAGTTGCCTCTGGACCAGCACCTGCACCGATAAGCAGGTCAAAACCAGAGTTTGGAGTAGCCGCAACAATTGCACCAACAATATCACCATCAGAAATAAGAATAACTTTCACACCTAACTGCCGCAGAACCTTTAAAATATCATTATGCCTATCACGATCAAGCATTATAACAGTAAACTTTTCCAAAACAACATTTTTTGCCTGAGCAATTGTACGCACAATTTCTTCAACACTCATATCCAGAGACAAATTGCCAATACTGTGATAGTCAGTAGCAACTTTAAAGTAGTAACCATCATCAGGCAAAACTTGAAAACAACCTCGAGGAGCACAGGTAAGTGCAGAGATTGAATCTTTTCGACCTTTACTAGCTGCAGTAGTGCCATCAACAGGATCAACAACAAACTCCAACGCAGGACCATTTCCACTGCCAACTTTTTCTCTGCGTTCAAACGCTGGAGCATGATCTTTTGGACCTTCACAACAAATAACTTCACCATCAATATCCATTTGATTTAAAACGGCCCTTGAAAACTCTACAGCTTTTGCATCAATTAAATCACAATCCCCATGGCCAACATGCAACACTCCACCTATAGCACCGGCAACAGTAACTCTAGTTAAGGAGGGTGCCAAGGCTCTTAATGAAACCATACCATTCATCGTCTCCATTAATACAAATAACCCTAAATGTCTAAACTTGATATTTATGGATTTGCACAAAAAATCGGTCTCTTTAAGACTTTTTGGTAAGAAGTAAAGAATTTTTGAAACCCAAGTTTCAGCTATATTGCTTCTTGCCTGTGTTAAGAATTGGGCTTTGACGTATAGAGTCTTTGATGCTCTCCTTGCTCCTCCAATCAAGCTTTTACTTGCTTGAGATTTTTACTTAGGAGGTGATCCGGCCGCAGGTTCCCCTACGGCCACCTTGTTACGACTTTTCCCCCCTCACGAAACTTAGATTCGATACCGCCATCAAAGACGGCACCTCACCCAAGAGTCGCTCGGGTGGAACGACGGGCGGTGTGTGCAAGGAGCAGGGACGTATTCACCGCGCGCTAGTGACACGCGATTACTAGGGATTCCATGTTCATGAGGGTGGGTTTCAACCCTCAATCCCAACTACGGCAGGCTTTCGAGATTGCCTTCCCCTTTCGAGGTCGGGACCCATTGTACCTGCCATTGCAGCTCGCGTGTGGCCCGGGAGATTCGGGGCATACTGACCTGCCGTGGCCCGCTCCTTCCTCCACTTTATCAGTGGCGGTCTCCTCAGTGTGCCCAGCACAAAGCTAGTAGCAACAGAGGATGCGGGTCTCGATCGTTGCCTGACTTAACAGGACACCTCACGGCACGAACTGGCGACGGCCATGCACCTCCTCTCAGCTCGTCTAGCAAGACCTTTAATCTGGCCTTCATACTGCTGTCGCTCCCGGTGAGATTTCCGGCGTTGACTCCAATTAAACCGCAAGCTTCACCCCTTGTGGTGCTCCCCCGCCAATTCCTTTAAGTTTCAATCTTGCGATCGTACTCCCCAGGCGGCAGGCTTAACAGTTTCCCTGCGGCACTAGAACGGCACGTGGCCGTCCAAACACCTAGCCTGCATCGTTTACAGCTGGGACTACCCGGGTATCTAATCCGGTTCGCTCCCCCAGCTTTCATCCCTCACCGTCGGGCGCGTTCTAGCAGACAGCCTTCGCCACTGGTGGTCTTCCCGGGATTATAGGATTTCACCCCTACCCCGGAAATACCGTCTGCCTCTCTCGTCCCCTAGCCAAGCAGTATCCCCCGCAATCCAACGATTGATTCAGTGGATTTAACAAAGGACTGACTTAGCCAGCTACGGATGCTTTAGGCCCAATAAACATCCACACCACTCGGAGAGCTGGTATTACCGCGGCGGCTGACACCAGACTTGCCCTCTCCTTATTCCCCTAGCGTTCTAAACTAGGTAAAAGCCCTCCTCAGCGGAAGGCACTCGGGATAGCCCTGTCACACTTTCGTGTATTGCAAAGTTTTCGCGACTGCTGCGCCCCGTAGGGCCTGGGCCCTTGTCTCAGTGCCCATCTCCGGGCTCCCGCTCTCACGGCCCGCACCGGTAAAAGGCTTGGTGAGCCATTACCTCACCAACAACCTGATCGGTCGCGGCCTCATCCTTAGGCGACTTCACGAGCATAACGTGAAGCTTTTTCAGCAAAGACTCATTCCAGAGTTCTTTACCTATCAAGAATTAGCCCCAGTTTCCCGGGGTTGTTCTTGTCCTAAGGGCAGATTAGCCACGTGTTACTGAGCTGTATGCCGCGCCTCGTTTTGGCTGAAGCGCACGACTAGCATGTCTTAGTCCTATCCCGATAGCAGTGGGGTCCGGCAGGATCAACCGGAGTTATGCACTCCGTGCTGATTTCTGCGGATCAACATGTTTTTTGTGGTACGAATATTATTAAATATGCACTACATTCTCTCTCGCACTATTGTGCTTAACTGGATTTGGAGGGAGAAACATTCCACTCTATACGTCAAAGCCCAATTCAGACCTAACATGAGCAATTCTATCAGGTCCACATACATGTCCCCGCAATTGGAGGCCAACTCCGTCATTCCTGCAAGGCAATCGCCGTTTCGGTAGGGGTTGAGCCGCCGCCATGATTAAATTGCGGGGCGCAATTATAGCTGAATTCTATCATGAGGGACTGTATTGAATATAAAGGTTATGCTTCACAGAGGATAAATAACATTGTTTTCACCTTTTTTAACGAAACCCAACATAAAAACTCAAACAACAAACGCAGGCAACAAACAAAACAACCCACCTTAAAAACATTAAACTCCACCAACATTAAAAAAAATTTAACCATTAAAAGCATTAAGCATACTCCCCGACCTATAACCCTGCAAATCAAAAGTCACATACGTAAAACCCAACTTTAACAACTCATCAACAATTTGACCCCAAACCACCATATTACAGAAAAGAGAAAACTCTGCCTTTGGAACCTCAATCCGTGCTAACCCATAATGATCCCTCACCCTAACCTGCCCCACACCAGTAATTGCCCTTACAACCTGCTCAGCACCATCAATCATAACCAGTTTTTCTTTAGTAATTTTTTGATTAAAAGAAATCCTAGACGCAAGACAAGCAAGCGAAGGCTTATCATAAATACTAAGACCTAACTGTTTTGCTAATTGCCTAATTTCATCTTTACTAAACTTGTTTACAACCCACGGACTACAAACATCAAAAGTTTCCTGCACTGCTCTAAACCCTGGACGATGCCCAACAAGATCACTATAATTGGTACCTTCAAAAACTACTTTAAACCCTAACCGATCAGCCAACTGTTTCAAATTTACAAGCAAATCTTTTTTACAATAATAACACCGGTTCTCGGGGTTAGCAATAAAAGCAGAATTTAACAACTCGCTAGTTTGTACAGTATAAAGTGTTATACCTATTTCATCAGCAACTATTTTTGCGTCAAACAATTCCTCTGACGAATGAATTGGAGACTGCGCAACCACTGCAACCGCTTTCTCACCCAAAACCATATGACACACTGCAGCTAACGTAGAGCTGTCCACACCACCTGAAAAAGCAACAACAACACCATCTCTACCCACATCAACAATATAGTCCTTAAGAAGCGCAAATTTTTGATTTACCACATCCATGCTAATCACGCAGCTGCAAAACATCTCTAGCCTTTGCAGTAGCTAATTCTGAAAGCTCTCTTAAAGGTAACCCTGTTTTTTCAGCTAAACATTTCAAGTCTTCAAACTCTGGTTTTAAACGAATTACTTTACCCTGACTATTTTTTGAAATTTTGATCCTCACCGGTTCTTTTTGCCCAGCTATTAACAAATCAATTGAAGAAATACTTCGAGAAACTAGGTGTCTTTCACAACAGTAAACTCTCACACCTAAAGTACCTGTTTCTTCAATTAACACATCAATAAGATGTTGAGCGTCTTTTTGATCTGCTATAACCTTGATTATTTGAGCGGGTCTATTCTTTTTTGTAAACACAGGCATAACACTCACATCCTTTGCACCCTCTAAAAACAAACGGTCAACTGCATAACCAAGGATTTCACCAGAAACATCATCAATACTAGTCTCCAAAACAGCTATTTGATTACTTCCCAAAGGAGCCTCAAAAGATTTCCCCACAGTTATCCGTAAAATGTTGGGAATTTCAAGAAACTCTTTATCACCCACACCATAACCCACCTTGACGGGAACTATCTTGGGATAAAACGGCGTAACTTTAGAAGTTAAATTAACAAGCAACGCAGCACCTGTCGGAGTTGCAAGTTCAGACTCTATGGGACCACCTTTTATTGGAAAATTTTTTGATTGAAAAATAGCTAACGCTGCAGGAGAAGGACTGGAAGTTATGCCGTGTGAGAACTTGAATAAACCACCCCCAACAGACACTGGGGTAGCGTAAATTGTTATGTCAAAAAATCCAAGGTCATCCATTGCAACCGCGGAGCCAATAATTTCTGCAGCTGTATCAACTAAACCAATTTCATGCAGATGTACATCACATAAAGAGCCACCATGCAAACTAGCCTCAGTATTTACAAGAGAATGAATTACATTTGAGGCAAACAATTTTGCTTTAGGAGAAATTTCTAGGGCATGAACAGTTTTCTCTACAATTTCAATTAATTGTTTACCACTTTTAGAGGTTTTTCCGTCAGCCGTAACAGAAACTTTGGTTGCCTGAAAACTTTTTGACCCAACACGCTTAATGCTTACTTTAATGTTTGAGTAACCGTATTGTGCCGATTCAAGAGTTTTAATGGCACAGGTAACTTTAGTAGCATCTGCACCTAAATCTAAAAGTGCGCCTAAAAACATGTCGCCTGCTACTCCTGCAATTTGGCAATCGATAATTGCTATGGGAGAAAAATCGGTCATTTGAGTCCACTTGATATTATTTTAAATGGCAAAAACGATATATTGATTGTGGTTCTTGAGCCAATAGGAAGATGCACATGTTTACGTTGAAAGAGATTTTAGAAAAAACGGCCTGTTCTGAGTTGACCGTTGAGGAAGCAGAGAAGCTGATTCAGTTACAAGCTATTGTGGAGCTTGATGGTATAGCTAAAATTGACTGTAAGAGAGAGTATCGTAAAGGTGTGCCAGAGATTATTTTGGCTGAAAATAAAACAGTACAAGATACTGTAGAGATTACCATGAAAATGTTTGAAGTAAATGGCAGAGTAATAATAAGTCGATGTACACCGCAGCATATTGAAGCTTTAAAGGCTGTTATTCTCTCGGCATCAGATGCTGTTTGTCAGGTTAATCAGAAAGCTAGAATGGTTATTATTAAAAAGAAAAATTACACAGTTACGGATTCGGGGGGCAGAATTGGTTTGCTTACTGCGGGGACTTCAGATATTTCTGTGGCTGAAGAAGCAAAAGTTATCGCAGAAGAGATGGGCTGTAGCGTTTACACTGGATATGATTTGGGTGTAGCAGGAATTCATAGACTACTTGAACCGCTTAAAGAATTAATCACAAAAGATGTTGATGTTATTATTGTAGTTGCAGGCAGAGAGGGTGCTTTACCATCTGTTGTTGCAGGCGTAGTTAATGTGCCAGTTATTGCAGTTCCAACTTCTAACAGTTATGGCTTTGGCGGAAAAGGTGTAAGCACACTTATGGCCATGCTACAGTCATGCTCACTAGGAATAGCCGTTGTAAACATCGACTCAGGCATCGCCGCAGGAGCTATCGCCACATTAATTGCTAACCGAGCAGCTAAATTTAGAAGTGTTCACTAGATGTTAGGCGTTATTCTATTGGGGATTTTTGGTTTGGGATATAGGCTGTTTTTTGATGTGTTTAGATGGCTAATTTGGTGGTGTCCTAAAGCAGGTTAAATGGTAGTTGTCTTTTGAAGAACCAAAAGTTAATGATCAAACCAATAACAGTGTGATGCATAACTTCTAATTTTGAAAAGCAAATCCCTTTTCAAACCAGCCGGCTACACCAGATACGTAAAGACAAATACTTACGCTCAATACACTGCATATTACGCTTCCCGGCAACACAACACCACCTTTAACATGAGATTGATAAGCAAAATTATCATCACAATAAACACACTTTATCTTAAAGGGCGAAAGTAAACAAGTAAATCATCCAAATACTTGTGCTCTCGCGTACCAAAGCATTATGCCAAACTGTCCGGGTGTTATGGCCAATAGCCCACCAAGCCAACACTGATGCGACTTATCATGGATAAAAGACCACATTTCATCCATCTCCACAGCTTCAACCTCAACACGATCAGCTCAAACAACATCAATTTCTAAATTTTGATGCGTTTGAAGATAAATAGGGTTTATTTTCCAGGGCCAGTTTTGTGTTTTTTTAAAATGGCCGTAACGGTGTCTTTAGAGATGC
>JAITCR010000049.1 GCA_031282985.1 Nitrososphaerota archaeon
ATCAGTGTTGGCTTGGTGGGCAATCGATCATAGTACAGGTGTTCCGTTGGCGTATTGTTTTGGTACACGGGAACACAAGTATCTTGATGAGTTACGTTGTTTGCTTGCGCCGTTTAGAGTAAGTATTGTTTACTGTGATGATAATGTTGTTTATAAAACTCATATTACTGAAAGTATTGTGACTCCGGGTAAGAGGAATATGCAGTGTGTTGAGCGTAAGTATTTGTCTTTACGTGCTTGGTGTAGCAGGCTTGTTGGGGGGAGGTATTGGGTTTTCAAAATCTTTTCTTATGCATAAAATTGTTGTTGGTTTGGTCATAAACTTTTGGTTCTTTAAAAGAGAGCTACCATTTCACTTAACTTAGGACATGACCCCTGTTTTTGGCTTTAACCATGCCCTAACTGGATGAGGGTGAAATTATTCTGGGAAAAGACAGTCTGACTAATAGCGCTTAACACTTATTAATTAGTTCTCTAAATATTGAGAGCCTCAGTGGACTTCATAAAAATGGGAAGATAGGCTCTTGACTGTGAGGATAGAGGTCCCAAAAAAAACTAAAGTCATTGAGCTAATGCTTCTCGTGAACCGACACGGAGATCCTATGAGAGTATAGACATCATAAAAAATTAAAAGAGGCACTATATAGATGCACGCAAGAAATTTCAGACATGTAAAGAACCGCGCTTACACTAGGAAAGAATATGCTCGTGGTTTTCCGCCCCCAAAGATTGTAAAATTCACTATGGGTGACACAAAAGCCAACTTTGACTTCGAAGTCCAATTATTGTCAACAAAGAGAGTTCAGGTGCGTCATAGTGCGCTTGAAGCAGCACGTGTAGCTACTAATCGTGTGTTGATGGATAAGCTTATTAATGAATATTTAATGGTGGTTCATCCATATCCTCATATTATTTTGCGAGAGAATAAAATGATTTTTGGGGCTCATGCTGATCGTCTCCAACAAGGTATGAGACGTTCTTTTGGGACAGCTGTGGGTACAGCCGCAAAGGTAGAAGTAGGTCAACCAATAATTACTGTAAGAGTAAAAGCCACCGCCGCTGAAACCGCGAAAGTGGCTCTTAAACGTGGTAGCGCTAAACTTCCAATCCATTGTAAAATCGTAGTGACAAAATCTCCAGTTGCAGCAGGGAAAGTCCCATCGGAGACTGAACTCGCTTGAGTGAAGTCGGCAAACCGCGTGAACCAAGCAAGCCTTCAATTCTATGGTTTAATGATGTAAGGAACACCGATGTTTCTGTTGTTGGTGGCAAAAATGCCAGTCTGGGCGAGATGATTCATGCTGGGTTGCAGGTTCCAAACGGGTTTGCTGTTACTTCTTTTTCTTATGAGCGATTTATTGAAGAGACACAAATTTCTAAAAAAATTTATACTATCCTTAAAGAGAATATTGTAACTTCTAATGATCCTAGGCGGTATGAAATTGCTTCAAAGTATATTCGTGACTTAATTGAAAAAACTCCGATGCCTAAAGACATCGAGGTGTCAATCAGGAAGGCTTATGAAGAGTTAAACAAACGCTTTAATCTTAAGGAAGCGTTTGTTGCTGTTCGTTCAAGTGCTACTGCAGAGGATTTGCCGGATGCTTCTTTTGCAGGCCAACAAGAAACTTACCTCAATGTTAAAGGTTCTGATGACCTTATTGATAAGGTTGTGAAATGTTGGTCAAGTTTATTTACTCCAAGAGCCATTTTTTATCGTGAAGAGAAAAATTTTGCACATGATAAAGTTTTTATCAGTGTTGGCGTTCAAAAGATGGTTAATTCTCGTACTGCTGGTGTTATGTTCACAATTAATCCTGTAACTGGAGATCAAAATGAAATTGTTATTGAATGCACTTTTGGTCTTGGTGAAGCAGTCGTTTCGGGTGCTGTTAATCCTGATTGTTTTGTGATCGATAAGTCAACACGTCAAATTAAACAACGTCGAATCGTAAAAAAAACAATTGAGTATATCAGGGATCCAACTACTGGAAAAACGATTCATTCCACAATTAAGGGTGATAGGGCTCAAGAACCCTGTATAAGTGACAGAGAATTAATGTTGCTCGTAGATCTTGCACATAAGATTGAGAAGCATTATGGTAAACCAATGGATATTGAATGGGCAATAGACCCAGATTTGCCTTCTCCAGCAGGAATTTTCTTGGTTCAAGCACGTCCAGAAACAGTGTGGTCAAAAACTATAGAAAATCCTAATTCTAAAGAAAAAATTGAATTTTTAAAAATTGTTGTAAAGGGAATTAGTGCTGGTAAACGTGGTTATGGTTTTGGAGTGGCTAAAGTTGCCAAGACAACTGATGAAGCTGCATCAATAATGAAAGAAGGTGACATTCTAGTTACAGATATGACAAATCCTGATTTTGTTCCATATATGAAGGTGGCTTCTGCGATTGTAACTGATAAGGGTGGTATTACTTCTCATGCTGCAATTGTAAGTCGAGAGTTAAACATTCCTTGTGTTGTTGGAACAGAAACTGGGACTCAAGTCATAAAAACTGGTAGTAAATACACTGTTGACTCGAGAAATGGCATAATCTATGAAGGTATAATGACGCAGGCTCATGATCCAACAGATGGTAATATGATACTTCACACGGTTGATGCGCCTGCTCCAGTAACGGCTACAAAAGTTTATATGAATTTGGCTATACCTGAAAAAATTGAGGCTTATAAAGATCTGCCCTTTCAAGGTATTGGTTTAATGCGTGCTGAATTCATTTTTGCAGCGTATGTTAATGAGCATCCTATGTCTCTGGTTGAAAAGGGTGAGCATCAAAAGCTTGTTGACAAGTTTGCTGAGGGTGTAGCAACTGTTGCACGTGCGATCCAGCCGAGAATAGTGGTTGTAAGGTTTAGTGATTTTAAGACTAACGAGTACCGTGATCTTGTAGGTGGCGAAAAGTATGAAATTGTTGAAGAAAATCCAATGTTGGGTTGGCGGGGTTGTAGTCGTTATATTAGTAAATGGTATGAGAAAGCTTTCCGTCTTGAATGTCAAGCAATAAAGAAATGCCGTAACGAATGGGGTCTTAAGAACGTTTATGTTATGCTTCCAATGGTTAGAACGCTTTGGGAAGCAAAGCAAGTTCTTGAAATTATGCGCCAAGAAGGTCTTGAACGTTCTCGTGATTTCAAAATTTGGTTCATGGCTGAAACTCCAAGTATAATAATTATGGCTGATGAGTTTAGTAAGCTGGTTGATGGTTTTAGTATTGGTAGTAATGATTTGACTCAGGGTGTGTTGATGATTGATCGTGATTCAGAGCGCCTTGGCCAGATGGGGTATTTCGATGAACGTGATCCAGCAGTAAAGCGCATGATTGCGCGTTTAATCAAAGTTGCCCATGAAAACGGTTGTACTGTGAGTATATGTGGTGAAGGTCCATCGAATCTCCCAGATTTCTGTGAGTTTCTAGTCCGTGTTGGTATAGATAGTATATCAGTAAATAATGACACAGTTGCAGTAACACGTAGAAACATTGCAGGTATAGAGCAAAAAATTATTCTTGAGCGCTTAGCAGAAGCAACAGCCGTCACAGCAGGTCAACCCTTAAAGAGACCCGTTCCCGACTGGGAATGGTAAACCCACTCTTTACTTGTTATACCTCTTTTACTTCTTAGTTACTACATTTATTTTTATGGTTTGAGAACATGAAGCATTTCGATTTTGAAGAAGAAAGGCTCCAACAGGAGATCCAAAAACTTGGTGTTAAACGAGTTTTAATTCAACTGCCTCAAGGGTTAAAACCTGAAGCAACTCGAATAGCTAAGATAGTAGAGAAGACGGGTGCTCTTGCTTTGATTTCTGCTGATTCCTGCTATGGTGCTTGTGATGTTGCTGTTAATGAAGCGGCAAATCTTGATGCAGATTTGATTATTCATTTTGGGCATTCAAAATTTGTTAAACACGAATCTGTTCAAACTATTTATGTTGAAACAAGAGCTTTAATAAATACTGCTGAAGCTATAGAGAAAGCTTTGCCGTTATTGTATGGTTATTCAAAGATCGGTTTAGCAACTTCTATTCAGCATTTACACGCTCTTGATGATGCGCGTGAGTTTCTGGCGCGTTCAGGGAAAACTACGATGCTTGGTGAAGCTAAGCATATTGGGTATGCTGGACAGGTTATTGGTTGTGATTACAGTAATGTGCGATCAATTGCTGATGAGGTAGATGTATATCTTTTTATCGGTGGCGGAATTTTTCATGCATTGGGTATAGCTTTGAGTACTTCTAAACCAACTATTGTCGCTGACCCATATGATAACCGTGCGTTCTCAGTTAGTGAGACTGCTCAAAAACTTTTAAAACAGCATTGGGCCTGTATTGAGCAGGCGAGAAATGCCAAAAACATCGGTGTAATTATCGGTTTAAAACTTGGTCAAAAACGATTTGAAGATGCTCTAAGAGTTAAAGAGTTAATAGAAAAACACGGAAAAACTGCTTATCTTATTGCAATTCGTGAAATAACGCCTGATTGCCTTCTTGATTTTCCAACAATTGAAGCATACGTGAACACAGCTTGTCCCAGAATTTCTCTTGACGCACCTGGAAAATTTGCGAAGCCCATATTAACAGTTAACGAATTTATGGTTGCATCTGGCGAAGTTTCATGGCAAAGCATGCTCAAAAAAGGCTTATTCGAAAATTAGACCTTGAACGGTTTCTTTCAACTGTGCAGGTCAATCCAGAGCCTAAAATTAATCTTGAGCAGTACACAATTTCAGAGAATATCGCTGCAAGTATGCTCTACATTGCAGCATACACAAATAATGATATAGTAGGTAAATGTATTTTGGATTTGGGTTGTGGTACAGGTAGGCTTGGTTTAGGTGCGGCTTTTCTTGGAGCAAAAACTGTTTTGGGTGTTGATATTGATAAAGCTGCCTTGAAGGTTGCTGTTGTAAATTCACAAAATGCTGATTTAACAGTTAATGCTGATTGGGTTAATGGAGATATTTCTATAATTAATGGTTGCTTTGATACGGTTTTGCAAAATCCGCCTTTTGGTGTCCAAACTCGTACTGCTGATCGCGCTTTTTTGATCAAAGCTTTGGTGTCTGGTAAAATGGTTTATTCTTTGCATAATCATCCCGATGTTGATAAACGTCTAATTAGCATGCTTAAATCATCTGGGACTGGTTTATTTGCGGTTCAACCGTCGGCTTTTCTGAAACGTTTTATTGAGCGGCACGGTGGTGTAGTTAAAGAAGTTTATGCTATGCTTATGACTATTCCTAAAATGTTTGATTTCCACACTAAGGTAAGTCATGATTTTGTGATTGATCTCTACATTATTGAGAGCAACCTTATTAAGTAGTCTTTTTTTGCAACGGGGTTGTTTTTCTCTACTAAATCAAAAGGTTTATTGCGTAGCGCAGAATTTTAGCATATGCTACTTAATAAGTTGCGATTATAACTTCGGTTATTAAAATAATGACAAGTTAAAGAGAGAACTGCTATGAGTTTAAAACAACCGGAACAAAAAAATGGCCATATAGTTTTACCGGGAGAACGTTTAGGTGTTATTGAAGAGTTCATTCCTGATTCAGGGACTTATGTTAAAGACAGCGTTATTTACTCGAGAATTGTTGGACATGCATTAATGGACCTTCTCAATAAACGTGTTTCAGTTTATCCCTTAGTTAACAGTGCTGTAACTCCAAAAGTTGGTACAACCATTCTTGGCCAAGTTGGAAACGCACAATCAGATAACGCGTTGGTAAGAATTTTTAAAGTTGGCAACAAAAAAATTAGTGGTGTTTTTGGTGGTATACTGCACATTTCTGATGTTTCCGACCGCTACATTACCTCTATGAGTGAAGTCTGCAAGTCAGGCGATATCATTCGTGCCAAAGTTATCAGTGAGAAGAACCAAGTTTACCATCTAGCAACTCAAGATAAAAATTTGGGTGTTTTGTATGCTTTCTGTTCGCGATGTAGTACTATTGTAAATCTTGATCATTACGAGATGCGTTGCCCTAAATGTGGTAACATTGAAAAACGTAAAACCACCATTGATTATGGTGCTGAACCACTCTGAGAGGAAGATAATAAATGAAAATTAATGTATTAAAAAAAAACAAACAAGAACTAAAAATTGAAATTATGGGGGCAGATCATGGTATCTGTAATTTACTTCAGAAAAAAATTCTACTAGATGAAAATGTTGACTTGGCTGGCTATGACGTTCCGCATCCTTTAGCCTCAAGTCCAATTATTTATGTTCGAATGAAAGGTAACTCAAAACCTCAAGATACATTGATCGCTGCTGCCAAAAAAGCGATTGCAGACAACGAAGAGTTAATTAAAGCACTTGAAAAAACACTAAAAACTTAAAGCAACCTCCGAAAACTCACGTTTTACGCTTCAAACCGATAAAAAATAAAATAAATGCACAGCTGCCCATACAAATTTCCCTACTATATCTTTACTACACATTATACCCTTGATAGTTAAGAGGTTTTCGGAGGCTGCCTATAATCTGTTGTAACCCTGTAAAATATTTCAAACAACTCTTGGCACTCTAAAAACCAAAACAACACAACAAACACAGCTAACTAAACATCTGCGAAAAAACTTTCATGCGTACAACGTGTAATAACCCATAGGTCTAATATATGATTAATAAAATTCAGGTCGATGTTGTATGTCTAAGGAAATGTTTTTTTGAGTTCTGAAGTTTCTGAGTGTTGTGTATGTCTTTTATTGCATTAAGTAAAGCTGTTTATAACTGTACATTTAGAAAACGTTTAAAAGTAATAAAGATAAGAAAATCAAAAACGGATGAGGGAATCTGAATGGAATTCTGTCCTAAATGTGGCAGTCGTCTTGAACCAAAGAAATCAAAAACTGGTAAAAAGGCTTCTTTGATTCTTGCTTGCTTTAAGTGCGGGTATAAAAAATCTGAGACTGGCGTAACAATTGAACCTAAAATTGCAAAAGTTATTCAACATAACCCCCAACAGTTTGTGGCTGTAATCGGTAAAGAAGAACAGAAACTAAATACTTTGCCAACTGTTAGGGTGGAATGTCCCAAGTGTGGAAACAACACTGCTTATGTATGGCAAGTGCAAACGCGTGGCGCAGATGAATCCTCAACTCAATTTCTACGTTGCACAAAATGTAACTATACTTATAGAGAATATAGTTAACTCGAAATTCTCTTTTCTTCCATTTTTTGCTAACCTCTTGTTCTTGACTACTGGTAAATTTTGGGGTTTGTTTTTTGACAGAATTTATCTGGGTATTTAGAAGGTTTATTTATAAGAACAGTGATAAAGCATAATAGTTATAACTTAACTATGTGCATTAGGCGAGGAAGAGAACTGTGTTTAAGCTTAAAGTATCTGACGCTAAGCTCTTAAGAGATATGGCTACTGCAATTTCAATATTAGTAGATGAAGCAACCTTTAAAATTGATGATGAAGGTTTAAAATTGCGTGCAATGGATCCGTCACGTGTAGCAATGATAGATTTTGCATGGCCGAAAACTATTTTTGAAGAATACGTGTGTACTGAACCAACAAAAATGTGCATGAACATAAGTGAACTTCTTAAGCTTCTCAAACGTGCTGGTAGAGATGAATCAGTTGAGCTTTCACTTGACGATAAAACTGGTCGATTACAAGTTAAAATCATGGGTAAGTATGCTCGGAACTTTACGATGCCAACTCTTGAAGCATCAGAAGAAGAGGTTCCTACTCCAAAAATCAACTTTAATGTTAAGGCAAAAAGTACCACTACTGGTTTAAGTCAGGCAATAGAAGATGCACAATTGGTCAGCGATCATGTGCGAATAGAAGCAGACTCTGAAAAATTAGTTTTAAGTGCAACTGGTGATTTGATGGGTGCTACGATTACTTTACAAAAAGGTAGTGATGCTCTTCTTGATTTGGAAGTCAAAGAGTCCTCTAAAGCAACCTTTAGTCTAAGTTATCTTTCTGAGATTATCAAAGCTGCTTCAGCAACTTCAGACATTGCAACAATTGAGTTTTCAAGTGACATGCCTGTACATATTGACTTCCAGCAGAATAAAGACGGTAAATTAACATTCTTCTTGGCGCCAAGAATAGAAACGGACTAATGATGAATAGAAATTTGTCTATTGAATCAGTTTTCACAAAAAGTGATTTAGCTAAATATCCCTTTTTAAAGGAAACTGCACGGTATCTTTCTTCTTTAGATTTACAGATCGAAGACTTAACTAGCTCTGGTATGTCTCAAATTTTAGATAGAGCCATGGAACGTGTTACTTCTGCAATAGTAGATTTTATGGTTAGGCCGTTAATTGGTGTGCAGGGAAATAAGTATATAATAAAAGATTTGCAAAAAGAAATAATTTCTTTTCCTGTTGCGGTAATGCTTGTTTCTGCAACTGACAATTCTCTTATAAAAAAACGGTACGCGTTAGCTGAAGCTAAACAGGTGACAAGTGAATTAAATTCGGAGTCAAAAGAGTTAGTTCTTAAAATTGCTCTTGATTTTGGTTGGAGGATCGCTTTTACGCCGTCTGATAGTGCATTTGAGTTTATTTTGTATTTTAGTGATTTTTTGCAAAATGCTAGTCACCTTCATGATGTTAAATGGAAATTAATAAACAGCAAACTTTCAGAGGGAAATGTGTATCTTAACAAACATGATGTTGTACGTTTGCTTCAGGAAGAGATAAAGCGCCGGATAGAGAAACGGTTTGTCACAATTTCTATAGATAAATACCCGCCTGAGATTTCTGAGTTAGCAGATAAACTCAAGGTTCTTGCAGCAGAGAACATTGGGCAAACTGAAACAGAGTTTCCAAAAGTGGTTATTCAGGAGGCTTTTCCCCCCTGTATTAATGCCCTCTATAATGCTGCCTCAAAAAATCATCACTTACCTCACATTGGTCGATTTGCATTAACTGCTTTTCTAGTTAATATTGGCATGAGTCCTGAATCTGTAACTGAACTTTTCAGATCATTTTCTGATTATAATGAACGACTTACTCAATATCAAGTCGAACACATTGCTGGCGAACGTGGCTCAGGCACAAAATATACCTGTCCACAATGTTCAATTCTTCAAACGCACAATGTTTGTAAAAACCGTGACGATATATGTAAACGTATCTATCACCCTTTAAAGTATTACAAAATTAAATCTGAAATTCTGCCACAAAACTTGCCTGAAAAACCTGATCAGGTAACTAAAAAGTAGTTTTGTAACCTTTTCTGTATCAAAAGGATGGTTCTTTCAATAACCCCTTCTCAAACATGTATGCCAATACTTGTGGTTATTTATCTGGTTAAAAAATAGTGTCAAATAGTTAATGGTTAAATTAGAGAAACAAGACATTATTTTAGGTGCCATCTGTGTCTTCGAGGGATTTTGTTTATTCCAAATTTCAAGAGTTTTACAATAATCCCTTAACGGTGGTTCCTGCGCCAACGAGTTTTGAGCAGCGTGAGTTTGCTTATCTTATGTTTAGAGAACGTTTTATGGTTCGTCATAAACGTTTTGAAAGTATCCAAACTTTCCAAAATGTTTTAGCCAGGAACGTGCCCTCCGATGTTTATCATTCCTGTGCTTATTATGAGAATCCTGACCTTGAAATGGATAAAAAAGGTTGGATTGGTTCTGATCTTGTTTTTGATATAGATGCAGATCATATTCCTACGTCATGTGGTAAAATCCATGATGAATGGACTTGCCAAAAATGTGAATTTAGTGGAAAAGGTGTAACCCCCGATGAGTGTCCAATTTGTGGTAGTGATAAATTCTCAGCCAAAACTTGGGCATGTGATTTTTGTATTGAATCAACACGTGTAGAGACAGCCAAACTAATTGATATGCTCACAAAAGACTTCGGTTTTGCTGACAGTGAGTTACATGTCTTTTTTTCTGGTCATCGTGGTTATCATGTGCATGTGGAAGATGAAGCCGTACATTCGCTTGATGCTCTGTCAAGAAAAGAAATAGTTGACTATGTAACTGGACTTGGTTTGTCTGTTCTTGATAAGGGTGTGAAAGAAAAACGTGTCAAAGGTAGAAAACGATTTGTTGACGCAAAAAAATTTAATCTCCATGATTATGGTTGGAATCGTCGTTTAAAGGTAGGTATGGAAAAATTTTTGTCAACTATGACAGCTGAAAATTTGAAAAATTTTGGGTTAAAAAACAATAATTTGCTTAAAAACAAGGATGCTATACTTAGTCGTGCTATCATGGGTGGTCGCTGGGATAGTGTTTCGGGTGTTAGTGTGGCAACGTGGCTCAAGTTGGCTGAGCAAGTTAAGAGTTTGGAGTCAGCAAACATTGATACAGTTGTAACTACAGATATTCATCGGTTAATTAGGATGAATGGTACTCTACATGGTAAAACTGGTTTACTTAAAATAGAGCTTCCGGTGCGTCAACTTGATACTTTTGATCCATTAACTCAAGCAGTAGCTTTTAAAAAGGGTACTGCTAAAGTGTTAGTCTCTGATGCGCCTGAGTTTAGGTTGAGCGGAGCCATGTGGGGGCCATACAAGAATGTTAAAGTTGTGTTGCCAACTGCTGCTGCGGTTATGCTTATCCTGAAAGGCAGAGCTGAGGTGGCCAATTAATGTATGACGAACTATATCAAGCATGGAAACATGAGCTAACAGATCCTACACTTGGTACTTTGCCGCGTGACTTTTATGAACGTATTACACAATATCTACGTAAGATAAAAGAAGAAAACAGCCTAACAGATAACAAAACTCTTAAAACAACTCTGCTTGATAAAGAAACTACCAATGTTAAACACATGCTTGGAGAATTGCTGTGGACAAGATACAAAAAACTGGTTAAATTTACAACACAGACTCAGAAACTTTCTACTGAATTGTTAGCGTTTGAGGAGGTTCAAATATTTGAAAGCTTTGTTCCATTTACTGAAGCTTACCAAAAATTTGCTAAAAATTTACTTCAAGGACAAACTCGTCAATCACATCAGAAAACACGTAAACGTATTACATTGCGCTTCTCTAAAGAAACTCCACCGATTATGGGTGCTGATATGAAACCCTACGGGCCGTTTACTGTTGAAGACATAGCATCTTTGCCAGTTCAAAACGCTAAAATCTTTGTAAAACAAAATCTGGCAGTAATAGTTGACGTATAGTTTAATTCGCTTATTTTTGAGAAACTTTATGTTTACATTTTTATACTATACGATTTTAAATGTGTAGTAATTATATTGTTACTGTTGTTTTTGCAAAAATTTGATGGGGAAGGGGGATGGTTCAACTCGTTTTATCGGCAGGTTTATTACTTTATTGTTTTAGATATTACCATTTGGAGGAAACAAAAAATTAGAAATTTAAAAAATAAAACTTTTTCTTTATTTGCCGCAGTTCTTTTGCTAACTTCTGCTGTCACAATGCTGACAGTAAGCACACCAAGTAATGCACAACAAGAGTATATCGTGGATGTAAAAGCGTTTCTCAGCGCTAGACCTACTACTATAGGCTTAGGGCAAGAACTTCTAATCAATTTTTGGATGTCACCTGCACCTGGTGCTAACCGACAATACCATGATTACACGATAACAGTAACAAAGCCAGATGGTACGTCAACAACATTTAAAGTGAATTCTTACGTTGCAGACGGCACAAATTGGTGTCCGTGGATTGCTGATCAAGTGGGTGATTGGACGATAACGTTTAGTTATCCGGGTGAACATTTCGCTCCAGGAAGATACCTTGATGGTGACATAATTACAGGAACTGCTGGTGGTACAGTTTATGCTGATGGTGCTACAATTAAACCGGCATCTGCAAAATCAGTAACAATACATGTGCAAGAAGATATAATCCCATCATGGACTGAATCGCCTTTGCCTACAGATTATTGGACAAGACCTGTTGGTGAAGAAAATCGTGAATGGTGGCCAATTCTAGGTAGCTTTCCTTGGTGGGGGGATGGTACAAGCGATGTAACGTCAACATGGAACTTTTATTACCCTAACACTAACCCAACCTATAATTCTGCGTACGGTTTTGTTCCTTGGGTTTCAGGTCCTGAATCTGCGCACGTAGTATGGAAACGCGCCTATCAAATAAGCGGCCTTATGGGTGGTGATTGGGGTGGTGCATCTAGTGTGAATCCCGATACTCTCGGTTTACATTCTTCAATTTCAAGTGATTGGCGTATGGTACCAACGATTATTTTGATGGGTAGAGCATATCATACTATTGCAAAGCCTGCTACAAATGGGCCAGATATGCAGACGTACTGGGAATGTTATGATATCCGTACTGGTGAAATAATCTGGGAAAGACCACTATATCCTGGCGAAGTTGCTCCTAACCTTATTGAATATGCTGCTGGAGGTTCTGAGGTTGCGGGAAGTGAAATAAGACCGTATAATCCAAATATTATATCGATATCTAACGGATACCTGCTAAAATACAATGCAAATAGCGGACTTTTGATGTATAATATTTCGATTGCTCCTATGACTGGTAGTGGTGGTACTTATTATATGAATGGTTATGTGCTAGGTATACAGGATCTTGGTGCTGATGCTGGTGCAGAAAGATATCGTTTAATCAACTGGACAACATTAGGCAGTACAACCAATTTTGCTGGTCGTGTAATAAGCAACGTAACATATGCAAGAAGTGCTCTACCTACAGGTCAACTAACTGATTGGGAGGTAGGTATAGGCTGTACAGTGACAAGCATAACACAGGGTGGTATGTATACTGGAATGACTTTAGCGGCTTTTAACTTGTATACTGGTGTATCTCTTTGGAACAAGACTATCAATGAACCAATTTACAGTGGTTCAGCTAACCTTGCAGACCATGGTAAATTAGCTGTACTCTCTGCTAAGGGCTACTATATAGCATACGATTTGAAGACAGGTAATGAAGTATGGCGAACAAAACCATTAGACTATCCATGGGATGAACCTGGATGGGGCGCTTATTCTATGACATCAGGGTATGGTCAGTTTTACTGGGACGCTCAAACAGGTATCTACGCGATTGACTGGGATACAGGTAACATCAATTGGAAATTCGAAAAAGAAGCCCCTCCATTTGAAACACCCTATACTGGTAGCCAAGGACAACCCGTTTATCCATTTGTTATGGGTTCATATTGTTTGGATGGAAAACTATACGCGTACAGTGCTGAGCACACACCGGATCCACCATTCTATAGAGGACAACCAACAGTATGCATTGATGTCTTTACAGGCAAAGAAGTCTGGTCCATAGGAATGACAGGTAACATCTTTATTAGCCGTGGACAAATCGCTATAGCAGATGGATACATGGCTTTAGGTGGACGCGATGGTGTTATGTACACTTTCGGTCAGGGCAAGAGTGAAACTACAGTTTCAGCTCCACAGTTACCTTTGGTGTTAGGTCAGAAGGCGCTTTTAACGGGTACAGTTCTTGACTTGTCTCCTGCTCAGTCTGGTGCTCCGTGTGTTTCTAAAGATTCTATGGCTGCGTTGATGGAACATATACATATGCAGACACCTGTCGGTGGTGTTCTTGGTGATGTTATGATGGTTGGTGTTCCGGTGTCATTAGATGTGCTTGATCCAAACGGTAATTATTACAATATAGGTGTTGTTACTTCTGATGGTTATAGTGGTACTTTTGCTTTTGATGGTTGGGCTCCTAGTGTTGCAGGGTTGTATACTATTACGGCTACGTTTATGGGCGATGAGTCATATGGTAGTTCGTTTGCAACTACGTACTTAACAGTCGCTGAAGGCTCAACTACATCAAATGGTGATGGCGCAGACAACACGGTACTATATGCAGTCATAGTCGCGGCGGTGGCTATAATTGCTGTAGTAGTTATTGTTGGCTTCTTAATCCTTAGAAAGAAGTAAGCAACTAAAACATAATCAACCTTTTTTCTTTTTTCATGAACTTTTTTTGTCTTAACTATAGCAAGACTATGTACTATAGTTGCTTCCTGAATAAGCCTTGATATGTGTAGTGTTGTTGCTACCTTTCATTTTGATAACGCTTAATAATTACAGATCCTGCGAAGGAATAAATGATTAGCACCACAATTTTTTCCTCAAAACAAGATGCTGTCTCTTTTCTAGATAGGACATTTAATTTTGAAAGTGAAAAAGTATAAGAATGGGTGCGCTCCTTTTATGGAAAGCTAAAGTTGGTAGTGAACAAAGTGAACGTTCCTAAAGAAGTCAAAACTTACTGTCCAAAATGTAAAGATCATGAAGCTCATGCTGTAACCCTATACAAGGCTGGGAAACGTAGAGCTCTAGCCGTTGGTGAACGTGCCCACGCTCGAGAAAAGAGAGGTTATGGTGGACAAAAATATGCCCTTCAACATGAATTTGCTAAAACAACCAAAAAACAAACTTTACGTTTGAAATGTAAAAAATGCGGTTATATGCGCCATAAGGATGGAATAAGGCTAAGAAAATTAGCCCTAGTTTAAATTATTATGTAATGGAGTTAAAATGTTATGTCAGAATGGAATAAACTCATCCCAAAACCAAGTAGCAATTTTTTGCGTGTTAAATGCTTAAAATGTGGTAATGAACAATTAGTGTTCAGTCATGCAACAAATCAAGTTACTTGCAACGTCTGCAACGAAATCTTAGCTACACCTGCAGGTGGAAAAGCAAAGATTAACGGTGAAATTCTTTCAGCGCTAGAGTAAATAAAACAGAGGCTATAGTAAATGGTGGAGCGTAAGCCTGAATGGCCCGAGAATGGCGATTTAGTGATTGCTACTATAGAGTCTGTAACTGATTATGGTGCTTACGCAAAGCTTGACGAATTTGATAAACGTGGCTTACTTCATGTTTCAGAAATTTCTTCTTCATGGATTCGTAATATCCGCGATTTCGTACGTGAAGGACAAAAAGTTGTCCTCAAAGTTTTACGTGTAGATTCTGAAAAAGGGCACATCGATCTTTCTCTGCGACGAGTTACTAAACGTGAACGTATTGAAAAAATAATGTCATGGAAAAAAGAACGTAAAGGCGAAACTTTATTCCGTGAAGTCGCAACAAAAGTCGGTCTAAACGTTGATGAGCTCTACCAGCAAGCTGGTGAAAAAATCGATGAAAAATTCGGCATATATGAAGGATTCGAAAAAGCAGTAAAAGAAGGTTCAGAAGCATTAACAAAAATTGGTGTCCCAGAAAATATTGCCCACGTTTTCGCTGAAGTCGGTGAAGACCGCATACATGTAAAAATGGTCAAAGTCAAAGGTATTCTTGAAATCAGATGTATGAAACCAAATGGTATAAAAGTAATCAAAGAAGCATTCGCAGCAGCAAAAGCAGAAAAAATCCGTGCAGCATCTGTAAAATTTTACGTTATTGCAGCACCAAAATACAGTATCGAAGCAAGAGCAGAGAACTATAAAAAAGCTGAAGAAGTTTTCCAGAAAGCTGCACAAAGTGTCGTGTCAAACATTACTAAAGCCGGTGGACAAGGCACTTTTAGAAGGGAAAAATAGTTTGGTTTGGCAACTGAGAAAATGCGTTAATTGTAGTCATTATACATTAAACAAGACAGTATGTCCTGCTTGTAATGGTGTCGTAAGGATTCCTCACCCAGCAAAATTTTCGCCTGATGACAAATATCTGAAATATCGTATGGCAATGAAAAAAGGTAGCGAAAAACAATGAAAGAAACGTACATTAAAGAACTTCAGCAAATCCAACCTAACAATCCCGTTCTAATCGAAGGCCTTCCCGGCTTAGGATTAGTCGGTAAAATTGCCATGCGATACTTAATTAAACAATTGAAAGCCCAAAAAATTGCTTATCTATACTCACCACATTTTCCATACTTTGTGTTAGTTAACAAAAAGGGTAACGTACGTTTACTACGTGGCACCTTTTATTACTGGAAAAACCCTAAAGAAGACTCAAACGACCTTATCCTGTTTACTGGTGACAGTCAATCACAAACAATTGAGGGCCAATATGAAATCGCTGCTCGCATGTTAGATTACGCAGAGAAAAACCATGTACACACAATTGCAACAATCGGTGGCTACCGCATGGAAGCAAAAGACAAACCCAAAGTATTTGTCGCTGCAACCAGTCAGGAGGTAATCAGTAAAACCGTTCAGGCAGGGGCTTCTTTGAGTGCTTCGGGTAGTCCTATCGTTGGGACAGCAGGCTTAATTTTAGGGTTATCTAAATTCAAAAAGATTGATGCTATCTGTCTTCTGGGTGAAACACGTGGTTATCTTCCCGACCCATTAGCAGCAAAAAGTGTACTTGAAATTTTAAAGAATACCTTTAATTTTGATGTTGAATTAAGTGGGTTAAACGAAGAAATTTCTAGAGCAGAAGCAATGGTTACACGGCTACAGGCTATTGAAGAAAAACGTGTTCTACAGGCAGAAGAAACAAAGAAACAAGACGAAAAGAAAACAACCTATATATCTTAAACATTTTTGGGTTTTTTTCCAAAAATATTTTTCCGTTTGCTGGTAGTATTGTGTCTTTTTTCAGCACATTAAGGGTATAAGTTTTTTTTCGGTACAAGTTTAGCAAAACCTGCTCTGGCATTCCGTAGCATTAATTAAAAAATGGGGGGGTTGTTGTTTGTTTTATGTTTTCTTTAGGTAGCCTTCTCGAGGTTCGTAGATAGTGCCTTCACGTAATAGTTGGCTTATCATGCGTTCTGTTTCATTTCTTGGGATTTTATGTTTGGTTTCCAGTTCGTTGACAAATGTTTCTCTTTCAACGATACCTGTTTGTTTTTCCATTTCTATGAGGACTGATAGGACTATATGGAAGCGGTCTCTGAGGCTTTTTGGTCTGCCTGTCATGATAATGTCAATGTCAACTTTGAAGCTGGACATGTCTATTCCTACTTCTTCAAGTGACTTTTTCATGATTGCAATTGCTGCTTCTGCATCTTCTGCTGTTACTTCTTTACGTAACGCTACCCGAGCGCGGGCTTCAGCGCATCTGACTAAGGATTCAAGTTGACGGGTAGTAATTGCTACAGGGGAGCCTTCTGTTTCACTAGCATTACGCATAGCTAAATAGAATTCTTTAAGGCGTTTTAGTGCTTCAGGGTTTAATGCTGGGTATACACTCTTGGCATAACTAACGTATTTACGTAAAAGTTCTGTGTCAACTTGTGCTTCAACAGGGCTTATACCGCGTCTGTGAATTTCTAAAATGTGCTCTGACATTCTGCTGTCTGTTTCCTTGTTTGGCACATCGCGAAGTACGAAAATTAAGTCAAAACGTGACAAAATGGTAACTGGTAAAGAAATGTTTTCAGCTACAGTGCGGTTGGGTTCATATCTGCCCAGAGATGGGTTAGCTGCTGCTAAGACGGATGTTCGTGCGTTAAGTGTTGCGACGATGCCGCCTTTAGCTACTGAGACAGTGTGTTGTTCCATAGCTTCGTGTATGGCAACTCGATCTTCGGGGCGCATTTTGTCCATTTCATCGATGCATGCAATACCTTTGTCTGCTAATACAAGTGCGCCTGCTTCAAGTGACATCGAGCCACCTTTTTCGCGGACAACTGCTGCTGTTAGACCAGCCGCAGTGGTGCCTCTGCCTGAGGTGTATAAGCCTCTTGGTGCGATATGTGAGACGTATTGAAGCATCTGTGACTTGGCGGTGCCTGGGTCGCCGATGATTAACGCGTTCATTTCGCCTCTCACGGTCATGTCTGGCAGAATTCTTGAAACACCACCAAAAAGTAGGTACATAACAGCTTCTTTTAGGTGTTCATTGCCAAAAATGGATGGGGCGATGCTGCTCATGATTTTTTTGTGAACATAGGGGTCTCGTGAGAGTTCTAATATTTTTACTTCTTCTTCAGGTGTAGGCGGTGAAGTTTCGGGTTCTTTGCCTAAGAGTTCAACAGAGTTAGCTTCTAGTTGGAGGATGAATGTGCGGAGTTTTCCCATACCGACTAGTGATGGCGCATGGGCGCGCACTATTCCAACGATAGACACGTGGTCTCCAGGGCGTGCTTGATCTACGATTTCATCTCCAACTAATTTTACCGCTAAAACTCTGGGTAACTGCCCCGGTGGTAGGTCTTCTGGTTTTTCTTGTAATCTTAAATCTTGTGAATCTATAAATGTGGATTCTTCTTGGGCAAACTCAAATGGGCCATCTTTTCCACAATCGGGACCCATACAGATTGCTGGTGCTTTAAGAAATTGACCTGTTTGTTCAATCTTCATTAATGTTCCACAGCGTTTACATTTATACGCTGCCTGTAGAACCATTGGGCGAACTGGTGTGGCGCGGACAACGATGCCTTCTACAAGAATTAACTTACCCATTTTTTTGGAGCCAATTCTACGTAATACCTCTTTGTCTAAAAGTTTAGCAACGCGCACAATAATTTTTTCTATTTTTCCGGCGTACTCTTCATCTTCAATTCTTAACTGCTCATATGCCGCTTTGCTTGCGTGCTCTAAGTATTCTTCAGGTTTATTGAGTATTTGTTCTGCTAAGATTTGATCAAAACTATATAATTCATCAAAATTGATTGTTATGCTAGTTTTTCCTGTAATGGCTAACTGGCTAAGTTTTGCCCTGTATTTTTCTTTTTGTCCTTTTTCAGAACCTGCTTTGAAAATTTTGAAAAATTCTAAGAAACGCTGTTGAGGGTCAACTTGTTCTATATCTTTAGCCATTTGTAATTCCGCCTGTTATTATTTCTCTTGTTTTTGAAGAATTTGATTTTTCCAAGTGGAGATTATTTCTCCAAGTTGTTCATAAATAATTTTTTCTTCAACGGTCAATTTTTTTAGTACTTGGTCACTTTGAGCATATGCTGAAGATAAAGCTATAATTTTTTTAAGCCGTGAATTGATGATGTCTTTTGCTAACGCTTTAACTTTATGATATTCTTGAATTTTTTCAGGTTGAACTGCTTCAGCTTCAGCAAAAGTCAGATATCTGCGTAGTTTTGGGTAAAAATTTTGTGGTAGCTCTGAAATCATACCTGGAATCTGAACGCCTTCTTTCCATTGTACCTTGTAGAGTTTACCCCCATCTAGCAAATCTTCTTCTCTTGTATGCACAATGTCTGCGTTTTGCAGTTCTTTAGCTACCCAATAATAAACTTGATATTCATTACCCTCATCAAATGGGCCTACATTTAGACCAGATAGTTTCATTTCAGCAAAGTTACGATTAGCCACAACAGTAGTAAGTGAGTTTTCGTAGCAAAAATCTAATCTTCCAATATTTGTAGGCACCATTTTTCCCTCTTAACCTATTCACACTTTCGGGATTTAAAAAGTAATACAAAGAGTAGCTTTAAGGGTTTCCAAAAAAACAACTATAAAAAATCCCAATTGTTAGAATAATACTTGTTGTTGCATGACTTTCTTTGGTCGTAGACATTGGTTGCATATGCAGCTAAATGGGAGGTCTTTTGTGGGACAGGCTTTGAAGTATTTACAGGTACTGCATCCAAAATCTGTACCGCATATGATGCAGGTTTGGGTAAATGCAATTTCTGATTTTAGTATATCTTGTAAAACGTTTTGGAGTTGATTTATATTATTGTAATGTTTTATGCTAAATAACATTTTTTGACTATTATACTCCAGCCCTAAACGCATCAATAAAGTGAATTTTTCTTTTTCAACACGTGGAAGTTTGAAGCCATTCTTGTTTAAAATAACCATCTCTTTTTCTCCTAAAACATTTTCAAACTTGTTAAGAATGTTACTTCTTCAGATGTAAGCTTTAACCATTCAATTAATGTGTTTGTTTTATTTTTTTGCTGTAACATAAGCCTAAGGTATGGTACGTAAATCATTTTTGCTTCGTATTTGCTAACATGACACTGATTACCTATTTTTGTGCAGATACTGGCTAACATTGTACGTTTAGTTTTGGTCCAAAATAATGTAATAACTCTGATTGGTGGTGGTGTAATAAATTCAAATGGTTTATACGATTCAGGATTAACTGCTGCAACTTGGGCGAGATTATTGTAGAAGTATTTGAACAGATGCCAATTTTCTGTTCCTATTCTTCCTCTGAAAACATCCGCTTGAGACAGATAATCATATGCTTTTGCAAGTTCAACTATATCAGTGTAACGTCGAGCCACGTTATCACCAATAACCATTAACAGGTCATCATATTCAGCATCTGAAGAATTAAGAAAACTCGCAACTTCTGCAACATTTTTTGCAGCAAAATAACCTTTTAATGTTTCATCCATACTGATATTTTTGTTTCTCAGACTCAATGCAAACGTGTCCTGCAAAGTCAAAATTTTGCCCTCTTCACTTAATCCCTGCAGGTCATTAATTGCCGATCGCACATCACCCTGACTGTTTAACGCAATTTTTTCCAGTGCCTCAAATTCATATTTAACCTGTTCTTGTTCACATATTTTCTTGAGTGCCATTATGATTAGAGGAATGCGAGCCTGCTGAAATCTGATAAGTAAACAAATTTTTTTAAGAGGCCGTAGTTTTTCAAGGTCAGGATCATTAGCCGCCATTATAATGGGTGTACGTGTGTTTTCAATGATCTTTATGACTGCGTTGACTCCACCACGATCTTCATTGCCTGCGATGCCATCAACTTCATCCAAAAATAGCATGTTGCCTTTGATTTCGCTGGAAAATTTGTCTAAACCCGTAAATGAGCTTGCTGGTGTTGCTATACGGTTTACTGCTTTTTCTGAACGTGTGTCGCTGGCGTTCATTTCTATAATTTTAAAATTGTATTCTCTAGCAGCGGCGTTGACAAGTGTTGTTTTACCTACGCCTGGGGGTCCATAAAGCAGTACTGCTTTTTTTAAGGGTTTTTTGTTTCCTATCCATTCAGTGAATAGTGTTTTTGCTTCTTCGTTACCTATAACTTCCTTGATTGTTGTTGGTCGATATTTTTCGACCCATAGGTCGTTTTTCAACTGTTTTCCCCTAAAGTTATGCCCGCTTTGGTAAATTGAGCTAAAAGCGCACTTAACTGCAAGTCGCTATTGGCACCTTGTGTTAGGCGGTAGTCATATTCACCCAGTATGTTGCTAAGTTCAGCTTTTTGTTCAGGTGCTATGTAGCTGATTTTGAAGAGTTCTTTTTGCATCTGGCGAATAATTTCTGCGCCAGTGAAGCCGTAGGTGCCTATAATGTCATACATTATTCGTCGAGCTTCCATGAAGTCCCCATTAATGGCTTTGTTAAGCATAAGTTGTACCTGTTTGGGGCTGGCTTCGCCGATGACTTGGGAAACGACTTTTTCGTCTACTACACTGTTTTCCTTGTAAGCTGCTGCTGTTTGTAGGGCATTTATAGCATGGCGTAAATCGCCTTCACTGTAGTCTACGATTCTCTCGACCGCTTCGGGGGAAATGTTTACGTTTTCTTTTTTAGCTATACTTTTTAGGTGTTCTACCATAGCTGTCTTTTCAAGTCGTGAGAATCGGAAAATTGCACATCTACTTTGAATGGGTTCAATTATTTTGCTTGATTGATTACAAATTAGTATGAATCTTGAAGTGCGACTACTGGTTTCCATAATGCGTCTGAGTGCTGTTTGAGCGGGGCCAGTCATTTGGTCGCATTCATCTAAAATAATTAATGCAAAAGGTACATCGCCAAATGCGCCTCTACTGTAACGTGAAAAGTCTTTTACACGTTCACGAACAGTGTCTATGCCTCTCTCGTCTGAAGCGTTAAGCTCTAATGTAAAATTTTTCCAGTTTTGCATGCTAAACAATTCATATGCAATGCATAGTGCCGTTGTAGTCTTCCCTGTACCTGGTATACCAGCAAACATTAAATGCGGCATAATTTTTGGATTTCTCATAAACGCTTTAAGACTCTCAACAATGGCGTGTTGATCCACTACATCACTAAGAATTTTTGGCCTATATTTCTCTACCCACATAAGTGCTTCTCCATTAACTGCCATAAATGTAACCTTCCACAAGTAACTAACAATAACGCAACTACTAAATAATAATTAATTTACTTTTCCCACAACTAAAAAATGGAACAGATATAAACTGATTCCTCTTTTACCTGATTTTGCTGCCTTCAGGTAAATCTTTTTCAGGCTGTAGAACTGAAACATTGCCTTCTTCGTCTTCAGCAGCTAGTATCATGCATTGAGATTCAATGCCTGCTAACATGCGACGTTGAAGGTTTAGTAAAAAAATACATTTTTTACCGATAAGTGCTTCAGGAGGGTAATATTTACGTATTCCAGCTACTGCTTGACGTTTCTCTGTGCCAAAATCAACTATAATTTGGATTAGTTTTTTTGATTCTGAAACTGGCGTTACTTCTAATATTTTTCCAATTCTTAAGTCAAGCTTTTCGAAGTCGCTAAACGATATTTCTACTATTTCTGGTGTTGCCATCTTTTTACACTACTAACTGTAAGGTAAACAAGGATATTATTTTTACTCTTAGCTACTCTACCACGTATGCTGTCTATTTTGATGGCTGAATAGTTCTTTATAGGTGTGCTGTTTAAGTTTCGCATATTAGACTTTAGTCTTTATTATTTTTGTATTTTCAAACTGAACAAATGCGCTACCAAAGGGTCAAATTAGATGTATAAAAACACAAAAACTACACAGCTACACCAATAAAGCTGTCAAGATAATAATTAAGATTAACGTCTATTCATTTTTTGGTTCGCGTTGGTTTGAAGTGTTTGAGATAATCTTCAAGGTTTTTTCGTCTAACTTCTTGTGTTATGTCACCGCGTGTTGCTTCAATGATTTTTCTCGCAACATCTGTTTTTCGTCTCAAACCTGGTACAAGCATGTAAGCTTCGTCAAGGGCAAGCAATTCGATAAAAATTTCATCCATTAACCTGAGATATTCTTCTCCTCTCTTTACGTTACCCTCTCGGAGAGCATCAAGAGCTAAACGTCTACATTCTCCAATGGCATCTGCTAGACCAAGAGTGTATTCAATTGATGGCACCTCAATTTCTTTAGGCGTGACAAATCTGTTTTCTTCTATCAATGTTAAGAAAATGTTAGCTTCTGCATATTCTTGTAGTGCTTCACTAAACATGCCGCAGTAGATAATGTCAGGATACTGTTTAGCGAGACTCTGCAGGTTGGCGATTTTTTCTGTTGCACTTCTAATCATTTTTTCTGCCTCAGTCTGTTTGTTTTGATGAATTAGCAGGATCGCCTGTTTAGCTAAACTAGTTACCCTGCGCATATCCACATGGGTATCTTCATGAATCTGCTTCTTTTGTACCAAATCCTGTTTTATCTCTTCAAGTACCCTCTTAAGAGTAGCCATTTTTTCACCTTTAACGTAGAAGGGTAACCTGCTTATTTATCCATTCTAAAAATAAGAAACATAATTTGATGTTTCGAGATTACTTGTTATACTGTCTGACCTTTGCTGGCAATAGTAAAAATAAGTCACTGAAAAATGTTAGGCTTCTTTTTGATGTGTTCTGTTTTTTTATGGTTGTTTTTGTGTTTTTGTGGATAGTAAAATGACACGGCTGTCAGCTGATTCATTAATTATGTTATATCCTGTTTTTTCTGCTAATGCTTCTGCAAATATTTTGACTTCCGTAAGCTGTGGCATGTCATTAAATCCTAAGCGTAAATTGGAGAAGCCAATATGCATGTATGCTTTTGCTTCGATATATGTAGGGTTGGCTTTCTTAACTATTTTAGCGTATTCATCAATGTTGTTCATGTTGTGATTTTTGACAAGAGTCATTCGTAGTGCAGTTTTGCATTTGAAGCTTTGAAGCAATTCTAGTGAAGTGTTTAGGTGTTCCCAAGCTTTAGGTATAAGTGGGCGGCAAATTTTGTTGTAAATTTGTTCGTTGGGTGCACAGAGGGAAATGTATAGTTGTGTTGGATCTTGACTTAATTTTGACAACCTTTTCGGTAGGGTACCATTGGTCACAAGAAAAACAGTGAAATCTTTTTGGCGGTATGTTCTAATTAGTTCACTTATGTTTGAGTAAAGTGTTGGTTCACCTGTTAAGCTTATTGCTACGTTTCTGGGTTGATATGCTTCTGTTAGTTTTTGCCAGTTTACTCTCGGATGACCTTTGTATCCACTGAGGATTTTTTCTTGTGCCTTAATGCTTTCGTTTACTATGACTTCTGGTTGATTTAATGAAGGTAGTTTCATTTCGTCCCATGTGACTTGTAAATCGCCGCTTTGGGCTCGCCAGCAGAAGAGACATTGCTGTGTGCAATAGTATAATGATGGGGTCATTTGTAGGCATTGGTGACTTTTTATGCCATAAAATTTTTCTTTGTAACAAACTCTATCGTTTACTATTGACTCATACAACCATTTGCAACGTTTAACTGCTGAATGGTTACCTATGAGATGATATTTCTGTTTCTTTAATGTCTGTATAAGTGAGTCTGGAATTGTTGGTTCCAATATGGTGCAGTCCAAAGATGAATTGCTATTGAATACTCTTCGTGTTTTTATAATGTTCCCCAACTTTTTCAAGTTGTAATGTCATGTTATAGAGCGAATTGTAATAAAGTTTATATTCTTTCTAAGAGAAAATAGAAATTAAAAAAAATGTTAACACTTTAGATTTTGAAAACAACTTAAGGTGTGTCTATTGGCTCAATCGAAATTTTGTTCGCCATCATGTTCCTCTTTTAAATGTGGGAAAAACGTTGCTTGGTTCAGACGGGATGGAGTCTGGTGTAAAGACGGTGACGAGTACTGTAGCGTTACAAAATGTACCTATGCGACATGTTATAAACGACGTTTATTATCTCAAGGTATATGTGGCGAAACTGTGAAACGACAAACTGTTGAACGTCAGCCTGACGATTTCTTTGAAGACGAACCAAAATTTGATAATATCCACATGAAAGGAAAAGCATTACGTAAACTTAGTCGTCGTGAAGACGATGACTATTACTAACAATTTTTTAATTAAAAATTGGCGTATTTTCAAGTAAGCTTCTATAGTTCTATCTCGATTGAACCCTTTTAACTACAGGTGGTTTTACTTTCTTTAAAATGCGATATCCACAAATGATGCATTTTATTTCTCCACCACGTAACTCTAATTCTTCAGATGGAACACGTGCTCCGCAACGCATACATTCATAAACAATTCCTGACTTTTCCATTAGAAATGCCTCTTCTTACAAAGAAAAGCATTTTACTTTTAAACGTTTCCAATAAATAAAGAAAAAAAATGCGACAAGGGTTAAAAGCACGAGTAACCAATATGAACTCGGCTAAAATTTATAATTCTTATGATATTGTAGGTGACATAGCTATCATCAAAGTGCCTTCTGATGATGTGGAAAACGCTAAGAACGCTGTAGAAGAAATAATGAAACTTTACCCGCGTAGAGTTAAAGCAGTTTTCATGCAAGTCAGTGCTGTGCAAGGGAACTTCAGAGTTAGGCAACTAAAATTTTTGGCAGGAGAAAATCGTACAGTTACCATTCACAAAGAGCACGGGTGCTTCTTTAAAGTTGATGTTGAGCGATGTTACATTTCGCCGCGTCTCTTATTTGAACATAAACGAATACCTGCACTTGTTGCACAGGGCGAGGTGATTATAAACATGTTTTCAGGAGTTGGCTGTTTTTCTATATTAATCGCTAAAACTACTAATACAAAAGTTTACTCTATCGATATTAACCCCACAGCGTACGAGTTTATGCAGGAAAATGTGCAACTAAACAATGTCTCTGGTAGTGTTGTTCCATTATTAGGTGACTCTAAGGAAGTTGTTAACACGCAACTGCGAAATGTAGCTGACCGTGTATTGATGCCATTACCCGAATTAGCCCTCAAATATTTACCATATGCCCTAATGGCTCTAAAGCAATCTGGAGGTTGTATTCATTATTTTGATTTTCAACATGCTACTAAAGGCGAGAGTCCCATTGAGAAGACTTGCCAAAAAGTCGTTAAATGTTTGGACCCTTTAGGTGTACATTACCGTATTGGTTTTTCTCGTATTATACGCAGTACTGGTCCTCATTGGTATCAAACTGTTTTGGATATTTATGTGTCCAGTTTGCCAAGTAAGTTTTTATAGAAACAAGTTTAACTATACATTGTGACGCTTACATGAAACGCACATTGATGGAAATTCTGGCATGTCCAATTGACAAACATCACCCCCTTACCCTGTTAGTGTTTGAGGAAAAAGACGAAATTATCGAAGGCTTAATCGTTTGCCCAGAATGTCACCGTTGGTACCCAATTCGCGACGAAATTCCAGAGATGCTCCCCGACGAACTACGCAAAGATGCCGAAGATTTGCCATTTCTCAAAAAATGGAAAGAACAGGTTCCCGAAGACATTGTAAAAAACGGCAAACCCTTCAACTTGAAGGGCTAAACCATTTTTAATATAGCAACTTGATTAATGTTTTACTGTATGTATATGTTGTGTTTGAACCATCCGCTAATGTCGCTAAGTGTAATTGTAGCCAATGCCATTTTGAGAGCTTTTTGTTGTTAACGCATTTATATAATTGAGCTGCCCTTCTTTTTGAAGGGCAGCGACCTTCAAAATCACCATCAAAAACATTATGCTGCTTACACAGAACTGGGAGCAGTTCAAAATTATGAACCCAAACCTCTCACAGTACAAAATCGACGAAGTAGAAAAAATGTTGCACTGTCGAGACCCAAAATACGGCTTTTTAACCTACAAATGCTCAGAATGTAGTACCACCAAAACTATTTCATTGGCGTGTAAGAGTCGCATTTGCCCTCAATGTGGTAAAAAACATGC
>JAITCR010000002.1 GCA_031282985.1 Nitrososphaerota archaeon
TTTGTAGGATTTTTGTGCTGGGTATTTCTGTGTTATAGGGATTGTTTGTGGATAACATCTTATGTTCCTATGTCTTTACTGTTAGAGCATCATATACTTTGTGTTCGTTGTAGTGCTAGAAACCTTGCGATCAAATTCTTTATCAACAATAGTTAACGGTTTTTTCTTGCTACACTTTATCAAAAGCACTAAATTAACATGAAACTTTTGAATGCCAATGTACCCAGTATCCACAACTGCCTTAATTTTAGTTTGCAATTACGCCGCCAGACGAATCTATTTTTAATTTTAACACTTTAAACAACCTAAAATCATGACGCCTGCCATTAGCAAAAGACGTACAAATTATTTTGCCATCTGCTTTGTTTACAACCACTTGTGACTTTATGGTATGTCACTTTTTCTTGCCGATATAGCATCTTTTTTGCTTTTTTTAGGCCGCTCAACTGGCGACTCTTAGCATCAATGAGCACCACTTCATATTCCATATCCTCTTCAAAAGTGCCTTACGACCGGCAGTGAAAACGTTCCATCTTTAACTAAAGTGTCCTGTAATTGGCTGGGAGTTAACTTTAAAGTGTAGTCTACGTTGTCGCCATTGCGGATCCTCAGCAGGCTTGCCACGCAACAATGAGTTAACCACAGCTGAGGCGTTAGCATTATGTAAGTAGTTTCCCGATCTTTTGGTGCAAGAAGTAGATTTTACAGACGGTGAATCTCTTCTACGCCCAGACTGGAAAGAGATAGCACTCTGCCTCAAAGATTTGAAAATTAGAACTAACCTCCTTACACATGGGGCAGATTTAACAGAAGATAAAATTCATGAACTGGTAAATGCTGGCGTAACATGTGTTGGCATAAGTATAGATGGCTTAAAAGAGAGCCATGATTTTATGAGAAGGTGTACTGGTGCCTTCAACAGAACTCTTCATAGTATAGACTTAATGAAAAAAATAGGTATAAAATTTAACGTTATTACAACGGTGACATCACAAAACATTGATGAAATGCCAGCGTTAATGGCGGTACTCCAACAACATGGAACCGATGCATGGAGACTCCAATCACTAATTCCCGCAGGCCGAGTGAAAGATTCAAAAGAGCTAACTATAGAAAACAAAACTATCTTAAAAATAGGGCAATTCATTCGCGAAAACAAGAAAAGTGCGCACGAAAAAGGGCTTGAGATTATTGCAGCGGATGGATTACAATACATTTTTGAAGAAGAAAAAGCCGCAACCCACAGCCCTTGGCTAGGTTGCCCCGCTGGATGGTGTACATGCGGAATCACAAGTGATGGCAAAGTTAAGGGTTGCTTATCTATGCCCGATGAGCTAATAGAAGGGGATTTGCGAAAACATAGTTTGTGGGACATATGGTTTAACCCTGAATCTTTTGCTTACAATCGTAAATTTACACAGAACCAACTGGGTGATAACTGTGTAAGTTGTGATATGCGTGAAAGTTGCAAAGGTGGCTGTAGCTCAAACAGTTACACAGCAAATGGGGCCTTTCACAATGATGCCTACTGCTTTTATCACCTAAGCGGCAATATGCGTTAACACCTATCCGATATGTGGTTTAACTTTTTTCCTTCATAAATGCTCAATAGTTTAGTGTTTTTATTGAATTGGGCGAGAATGCTGCAATCGTTAGGTTCAGATGAATTGCATGTAATTGTTCTTTTGTTGTTTGTTTTTGTGTTTTTCCTATACGGTAGTTTGAGTCTACCGTCTGGGAGGGTCACAACATGGATTTGTACCCTCCTTACGAAACAGGCGTTTGCTGAATAGTTGGTATGTCGCAACATATCTCACCCTGTATCAAAACACGAAGTATCTGTAACTACGAGAAGGTGGAAAGTTTCTCAAAGGTCTAATAAGGAAATAGAAAAATCACCGAGTTACAAACAGGATACCACTAGAGATTGCCGCCAAAAAACGAATGTAATTATCCAATGTGTACCTATCGACAGGTTCTTTGATAGAGATCTATTTGTAGGTGGTTCATTTTTAATAGTCCTGTTGTAGTTGCGATAAGTCTACCAGTGACTCATTGTTGTAGATTGGTTCTGTTTCAGGAAAGAAAGGTGGTATGTAAAGGAAAAATTAGAAAATAGTTTTGAACTGTGTTTTGTTGATGCTTTTGTATACAACAGTGCAGACAGTGTACATAGTAAACTGGCGGACGTTTTTTGTTTCTTACTATTTCTTTTTGAGTATGTTTTGCGGTAAATGACCTCACCAGATAAAATTAGAATTCTGATAAGCCATTCTGGCGAAGCATGTGGGTAGTAATTAAAAATTGGCTCTATTTGTTTAGACAATTAATTTGAGGTTGTTTGTTGTTTCCCTTTTTTCTTGGGGATTGTATAAAAAACTGCAAAGTTTGCAAAATAGTTGTAGTTGCTCAAAATAGTGTTACAATTTTTCGAAGAAGTTTCGAAAAATGTCTGTTGTGCTTCACACGGGGATTTTCGGAGGTACTTTTAAGAGGCTCCGATATTGTCCATATGTGTCCCCTATGGACAGGGTGAAGGGGGTTTAAATGGTGTTGTTTTTGTATTTTGGGCGTTTTTAGGGTTTTTTGGTTTTGTGTTTGGGTTGAAATTTTTGTTTATTTTTGCCTAAATAAAAATTCGACGTAGAACAACGATAAATAGCGGTTATGTTGTTTAATAGGTCTTTAATATGGCTTATTTTGTGTAACTGGGCAATACGTGTAAACGTTTGGTTTTGTGTTGTGTGAGTGTCGTTAAGTTTAACCATTTTTTGTAAAATGTTTTATTTTTTTTTCTTTAAGGTGTTATTGTCAGTTTTTCACTTGGGTGCAGAAATAACTATTGTGCGTCAAGAAAACTGGGTTGTTATTTGTTTGTTTTTTTGGTTGTTTGGTGGTTTGGTGTTTTGTATGTTGAGTTGTTATCTGTGTGTGGGTATGTTTGTGTGGTGTTATGTAGTCAAATAAGGCGTTATTTTGGTGGGTTAGACATGGTTAAATTACAGTTGAGTGGTGTTGGTTGTATGGGTATTTTATATCACCGTTGTTCATCACCATAATGCACCAGGGTTTTTGGGTGTGCTCGCGTATACAAAAGCATCACCAAAACACAGTTGCCGCAGTCATGTTAACAAACATTTTATGTCACAATACTCAAAAATATTGTAAGGTAGTATATATGAGCAAGGACTTTGATAGAGTAAAACTTCGCAGGTGGCGTAAACGTGGTTTTTACAGTGAAGCGGCCCTAGTAAAATTGCTCAAAACGAAGGGTTACTTTGCAGTAAGAGTGCCTGTAAGCAACCCCAGTTTAAACCCTTTGCCAGACATCATAGCCCGTAAAGGCAAGCACACCTACGCTTTTGAAGTGAAAAACGCCACTTATTATGCTTATTTTCCCAAACCCCAAATAGACAAACTTTTCCAATTCTTAGAACAATTCATCCCAACTACAACAGAATACAAACACGCCGTCGTTGCAGCACACTTGGGAAAACGCTGGCTGTTTAAAGAAATCACTTGGACCGATTGGAAAAAAAATAAAATTCCTGAAAAAGTTCGAATTCTAAAAAGGGACCGAGGCAACCTCAACATAGACAAAAGCTATCAAGAAAACACACAACCCCTAACAGACCCACTCAGCACGCAACAATAGACTTCCATTGTTTGCATATTAATTGTGCATACCCACTCTAAACGATCCAAAAGACTGTGTCATGTTAATCTGAAGACTTTTGCTGCCAAGGCCTCATTTTACACCAACCTTCTACATCAAATCAACTTTTGAAGTTGTATCCAAGACACACTTCACTTAACGTATAAAACTACCCTGCCTGCTGCGTGTTTATACCTATAGGGTATCCTGTATTACTTTACACGGTACTGGCCCGTTTTTCAAATACTGTGTTGGTAGTGGGTGTTAAATCATTGTTATCTTAATGTTACAAAAATTAAACCAAGTAAAGCAGCGCAAAGAGTAGGTACAGCAATAATGACTCCGTATTTTATAAACTGAGTAAAATTTAACGCAATACTGTTTTTCTTTAAAATCGAAAACCACATAATACCTGCAAGCGCACCAACTGGAGTAAGATACGCACCAATGTTTGATCCAATAATGGTCGCATAAACGGCTTGTATGCCAACAATTGGATTAAGATTTGCTAAAACAGATGAAAACATAACACTCATCGGAATATTATTTATCAAATTAGCAAAAACAGTTGATACCGCTCCGTAAACAAAAATTAAAGCCGTGTCACCAAATAATTCAGACATCATAACTGTAACCCCGCCTTTTTCAAGTGCCAAAACCATAGCAAACATTGAAATGATAAAGGGAATTATCTCCCAAGGCATACGTTTGAATGTCTGTAATAATTCATTTGTTAACCTGCGTTTTAACAAGCTAAACAAAAGAAGGACAAGTATTAAAGAGGCAAAGCAGGCAAAAGCAATAAGCCACATTTCCAAATGTATATAAGACGAAACAGCAAGCATACCTGTGCAAGTGGAAAGCAAAACTAGTCCTATTGTTAATAAAAATTTGTTTTCAACTTTGCTTTCTTTAGTAACTCTGCTAATTGGTTGTCCAAGTTTCTTGAAAAATAATAGTAGCATTACAAAATATGCAGTGACGGATGCAAATATTGTGGGTAACGTCATAACTGTTAGGTAGTTCATGAAATTAATTCCGTTTGATGTTGCAAGGTATATGTTTGTAGGGTTGCCGATTATTAGAAGCATACTGGCGGTGTTTGCTGCAACAAATTCGGAGATAAGGTAGGGTATTGGGTTGATTTTTGCGGTTTTAGTGAAATAGCAAATGAAAGGGGTAAAGATTAAAATGATAATGTCGTTTGAGGTAAACACTGTCAGGATTGATATTGTAAGGTAGAATACAGTGAATATTGTTAGTTGATTGTTTTCTGTTCTTTTTAAAACGGTGTTTGCGAGGTAGCGAAAGAAGCCGGTTTCGTCTAAAAATATGGACATTGCGGTCATTGATAAAAATAGTATCAATATTTTTAGCGGATTTATTGCTGTATCTATTGTTAACCCTTTAAAAACTTCGTTTAAACTTATGAATTGGAATGCGAGAAGTAATCCTGCGCCTAAAAGGGCAGTTAACCAATAAGTGTTTAGAGTTATGCGTAGAAATTTTAGTCTTGGTTTTGTAAGATTGACTGCAATCATGCCAAAGCTGCATATGATACAAATGATGATTACGCTAAACATGTTGATACCTGTTGGTTTTTGTCTAATAGACCTCTTCGGAATTATAAGTATTGGGTTGGGTCTGTTTTGTATAGTTGTGGTTTGATTTATGGTTGATAGTGTGAATAAATAGGAGAAAGCATCTAAATTATGTTCAGGAGATTTTAAGCAGTTTTTGGAGTAAAAAAAGAAACTTTTGATGCCATGTGACTATTTTAAAAACTGCTTACGTTTCGCACAAGACTTAAGCGTTTAGTACGTAAAGCAATTTGCTATTCTAAATTCTTAGAGATGCACAAAATCATGTTTGGACTGCTCATAAACGTGTTAGAATTTGGTTGCCAACCATTTTGATGCATGACAGGGTATTTTGAAGTTGCATAGGATAGTGAGATTTCTAAAAAGAAACTTTGAGGTGATGTGTTAAGTGTTGAGGAGAAACGGGAGAGCCGTTGCATTTCTCGTGAAAGAGCGTTCTTTGAGAACATTATTGTCAAGTTTAAAGTGTTTAAAATTCTCTCAAATAAATATTGCAATAGACGTAAACGTTACGAACTATGTGCAGCCCTAATTTGTGGCATAATCAACTATGAAAACAAGAAATAACATCCGATGAGGTCTAATGTTTTGGTTTAGGGTTTAGTTCCGTGGTTTGTGTATTCTTCTTGGAAGGTTTGCCGCATTTTTTACATTTTAAACGGTGCTTGTTGTTTGGGTGTTTGCCGTTTTTCACAATATTTTCGCTTCCACAATGAACACCTGTAATCGCTTTAAAATGTTAAGGTTATATGGTTTTTTCTTTTGTGTATCTTAATTCTTTTTTAAATGTGAAGAGTAAAACAGCCACAACAACACCAACAACTACAATTGCAACATCCACACAAATAAGAACAACATCTCTCAAACTAAAATCACCCCACATAGGTGGCCCTCCGCCATTTCCACCATTAGAAGACCCGCCACTGTTCGAAAGATATACATCATCATAACCATATCTTCCAGCGGCTGTGTTACCTGAAATCACTCCACCAAGTCTCTCAAAAGAACCATAATTGTACACACCACCGCCATTATCTGCGGCTGTGTTACCTGAAATTGTGCCCCCAGACAACATAAACGTACCACCATTGTACACACCACCACCATAACCACCAGTACTCGTAGATTCTAGGACAACATTGTCAGAAATTTCGCCTCCAAACATCTTAAAGGTACCGCCACTGTATACGCCACCACCAAAACCATGACCAGCTACATTATTAGAAATTTTGCCACCATGCAGTTCAAAAACTCCATAATTGAGCACGCCACCCCCCCTACTAAAAAGACCACTAGACGAAGCCCAGTTTCCCTCCACAATAGCCGAGTTACCCGAAATTTCACCGCCATACATGAAAAGTTGACCACTCTCACTAACAAATACTCCACTACCAAAAACCTTATTCACATGAGTTACAATAGTGCCCTCAAGTTTCAATGTTCCACCGCTCTCAACAGTGATTGTATTCTTGTCAGATGCACCGATTAACTTGTAAAACCCAGTTGCCTTAATGCTTGTTAGAGTGATGTCTTTGCTAGCGGAAATTTTAAGTGACTCTGTTAGGGCGACATCGTTATCTATGATGATAGTGGTGGATTTGTAGTTTGTTGTGTTATCTATGATGTTTTTGAGTTCAGTTTCATTTTTAACATGCACTGCATCAGTTAACGAAGCTTCACTGAAACCATTCATCATAAATGCACAGACAAATAGCGAAGAAGTTAACACTACAATTAGTAAAGAAGGCAATAGCAAAGATTTGTGCGAAATACGAAAATCAGCATTCATATCCATAAAATCACCTAGATGGCTTTTGAACCCAAATACTTCCACTACCATCAATTAACAGGTAATTAATTAAAATATTTTGTGGCACCACCATGTTTGAGTTCTTTGAAAATTGGGGTTTATTTGGTGAGAAGAGGTTGTGGTTGTAAAATATTACAGTAACTCTCCATATTTTCGGACAAAGATTCTTTTGAATACGGTCACCAGTACGATATATAGAAGTATTGTCAGTAGCAGCCATGGGAAGAATTCAGTGGGCAGAGGAGCTAACCCTATGTATGTGCCAAAGCTAGTAAAGGGAATGACCGTTAAAACGGCGATGCCAGTAAAGGTAAGTAGTGTGAGTAATGCAGATGCTCGGCTTTGAATGAAGGGTATCTTTGGGGTACGAATCATATGTATGACAAGTGTTTGTGTCCACATAGATTCTACAAACCACCCTGCTTGGAATACAGCGATGAAAAGGGCCATCATTGTTGGGTCCGTTATTTGGTGAAATAGCAGTCCACCACACGCAACTGGGCAGATGATAAAGAACATCAATGCATATGTTGTGATGTCAAATACTGAACTTGTGGGGCCGATCCATATCATAAATTTGCCAATGGATGAAGAACTCCATTTTCTAGGTACAGCAAGAAATTCTTTATCCACATTATCCCATGGAATTGCTGTGCAGGTAAGATCATAAATTAGGTTGAGTAAAATTAATTGAATGGGTAACATTGGCATAAAGGGCAAGAAGGCACTAGCTACTAACACTGAAAACATGTTGCCAAAGTTGGAACTAGCCGTCATTTTGATGTATTTAAGCATATTAGCATAAGTTTTTCGTCCTTCGATGATGCCTTTCTCTAATACCATTAAATCTTTTTCAAGCAAGATGACGTCAGCAGATTCTTTTGCAATGTCCACAGCAGTATCCACGGAGATGCCTACGTCAGAAGCCTTCATCGCTGCTGCATCGTTAATGCCATCACCCATATAGCCGACTCTGTGACCATTGTTTCGTAAAGCTGTAATAACTCGTGCTTTCTGTTGTGGGGACAATTTAGCAAAAACGGTAACTTTTTCGACAGCTTTTCCAAGAGCTTCATCGTCCATTTCCTCCAAGTCCGAACCTAGCAGTATTTGGTCAACAGGCAGGCCCACTTGACGGCATACGCAGCATGTTACTTTGTCATTGTCGCCAGTTAGAATTTTTACGCTCACGCCGCTTTCTTTCAAAGCTTTGATAGCAGCGGCAGTAGATTCTTTTGGGGGATCAAGAAATGCCAAGTACCCCATTAGTACCATATTTGATTCATCAGCCACTGAAAACGCGCCTACAGAGGATGGATTGCTTTTTTGTGCTACTGCAATGACACGCATACCGTCCTTGTTTAGGTCATCTACTTTTTCTAGTATGTATTGTTTGATATTGTCGGTTAAGGGTTCGACTTTTCCGTCATATTCAGCAAAGCTGCAAACTGAGAGCATTTCCTCTACTGCGCCTTTTGTAATCATTTGAGTTTTGCCGTTTGTTACCACAACGCTCATGCGACGGCGTTCAAAATCAAAGGGGATTTCATCTATTTTTGTAAATTTGTTTGTAAGTCCACGTAATTCGGTTATGTTGTCTTGTTCTTCTTGGGTTTTTTGGATGATGGCAATGTCCATGAGGTTTTTGAGTCCTGTTTGGTAGTAGCTATTTAGGAAAGCATGGCGCAATACGCGTGTGTCTTCTTGTCCGTGGATGTTGAGGTGATAAAGTAGGATCACTTTATCTTGTGTTAGGGTTCCTGTTTTGTCGGTGCATAAAATGTCCATTGCGCCAATGTTTTGGATGGAGCTCAAGTTTTTTATTATGGTTTTTTCTCGTGACATAGCCATGGCGCCTTTAGCAAGGCATGTGGTGACAATCATTGGCAGCATTTCGGGTGTTAATCCTACAGCTACTGAGAGGGCAAATAATGTTGCTTCCGGCCAATCGCCTTTGGTGAATCCGTTGATAAACAAGACTATGGGTACCATTACGAGCATGAAGCGAATTAGTAACCATGAGACAGAGTTTACGCCTTTTTCAAAGCTGGTCTGTACTGGTTTGACGTTGACGCTTTTTGCCATTTCACCAAAAATGGTGTCATCTCCTGTAGCTACTACTACGCCTGTTGCAGTGCCACTTATGACATTGGTGCCCATGAAGGCAAGGTTGGGGGTTTCAGTTAGGGCATAATCGGTCTGTATAGCGGTTGCAATTTTTTCTACAGCTGTACTTTCGCCTGTTAGTGCTGATTGGCTGACGAATAAGTCTTTGGCTTGGATGATTCGCATGTCGGCTGGAACCATGTCTCCTGCCGATAGGCGTATGATGTCTCCTACAACTACGTCTTTGAGAGGGATTTCTTGGTTGCCTGTCTCCTGTCGTCGGACGTTGGTTGTGGTTTTTATCATTTTTGTTAGTTTTTCGGCGGCGATGTTGCTTCTTGATTCTTGTATAAAGCGTAATATGCCGGAGATAATTACCATTGTTGTGATGATTATAACGGCTATTGGGTCGGCTTCACCGGCTTCTGCTAAGATAATGTCGGTGAAGGCTGATACTATTGCTAAGCCGATGAGGATGGCTGTAAATGGGTTGATGAAGGCATTTGTGATGCGTTTTGGTAATGATATTTTTTTGCCATGTGTGACATTGTTGTCTCCGTACTGATTGCGGGATTCTTCGGCAAGTGCTTCATTTAAGCCTTCAAAGCCTGTTTTTAGTTTGTCGAATAATTCTTCAGTTTTATTGGTGGCAGCAAATTTCATTCTGCTGCGAACCTCGTCACGATACACTATTTCCGTGCAGGGTTTTGTTTCTACACTGTTGTTTTTTACCTTACGCATTGTTTTATACCTCCATTTTACCGTTTTGAAAATTCCTAAAGTGGCACAGTCAGATATATTAGTGTACTGCACATTTTTGAGCTGATTTAATGAAAACTGTTGCTAATACTGTCATGAATAGCTAATGCCCTTTAAAGTAGCACTAAATTTGCGAAATCTATAAGACAGTGGCTGCAAGATAAAAAAACAACATGATTTTGCTTGCTCCACCAAATCCGCCAAGCACACAGTGAACTTGCCAAAAATGTGCCTATACAGCAGGTGAAACCTCTACTGTTTCGGGTAGTGTTCAATATTGGTTTATGTTGCTAGGGTCGTTTAAAGATTTTCATGTTAACGCATAGTCCAACGACTGGTTTGTGCCTTTGAAGAGATTTTGAGAAACGCCTATTTTTTCTTGCCAACCGTCACCCTCACAACCAATGTGTAAAGCTGCCTAAATTTGTGATACACTGTCTAAATAATTCAAACTGTACAATTAAAACACAAATATAACGCCTAAAGATATGCCATACTTTTTCATAACTAACTATATGTTTTTGACAAAACCTGCATTAACCCGTTACCATTCACCAGTTCAAAAAAAAGAGGAGGCGTCAACGCGCCTTTTCAATTTATACGTTGCTTTAGAGTTTATGTAGAGCACATCTATAAGTAGAATGCGCTTTACACAAAGACATCAGCAATCTTCGTTTGCTCAACAACATCAGGAAGCTGTACTGGGGTAATTTCGCCTGGAAGTTGCACATCCCTGATAATATCATCAAGTTTTTCACCAGTAACTATCTCGTCATCAAGTTTTACCTGTATGGTAACGTCAGCAAGTTTTTCACCAGTAACTATCACGTCATCAAGTTTTACACGCATAACAAAATCATCAAGCTGCACACGCTCGATTTCATCAGTAAGCCTTACACGTTTAATTACATCAGGAAGCTTTACACCTGTAGTCACTTTAACAGTAGTCTTTTCGCCTTTAGTCACTTGGTCAGGAAGCTGCACACCAGTATTGATCTTATTGTCAAGCTTTATACCGTCAGTGGTCTTATCAGCAAGCTGTGCACCGTCAATGGTTCTATCAGCAAGTTTTTCGCCTGCATTCACTTGATCAGGAAGCTGTACACCGTTAATGAACCTATCAGGAAGCTGTACACCGTCAGTAAACACATCAGCAAGTTTTTCGCCTGCATTCACTTGATCAGGAAGCTGTACACCGTTAATAAACACATTATCAAGCTGTACACCTTCAACAAACATGTCATCAAGCTGGGTGCGAACCTCATCACCTTCGAAAGATAGGTCAAAAGCTACAATGGCTTGTTCGCCAGCAAACACCGTCACAGATTCGGTTTTAATACCATTAAGAACACATGTGTACACGCCTGGTGCAAGGTTATCAAGAACAAACCCATTACCATAGGTTACAAGATTATAAGAATAACCATTTGGACCAGTAACATCAAACATGGTTATAAGATAATCAGGCGTTTTGCTAACTTGATTTCGGCTGACTTCTTCCAAGCCAACAAGTCTTAGAGCATTGGGATCATTTGTTACAGTGTCAACCAATCTTGAAACAGTTATAGTTTCAGCAGTTCTTGGAACAACTGCAGTGTCAACTAATCTTAGAGCAGCAGGATCATTTATTACAGTTTCAACCAATCTCAGAGCAGCAGGATCATTTGCTACTGTTTCAACAAATCGTAAAGCGTCTAACACAGGTCCGATAAGTATGGGGGTATTAAATAAAGTCTCCATAAACTTTGGATCTTTGGATACAGTTTCCATAAACATTGGATCCTTGAATATACGCCTCACAATTTCTGGATCTTTGAATATGATCTCTTTGATCTCTGGGGCCTTAAGCACAGTCTTCTTAAGCACTGGATCTTTGAATATAGTCTCTTTAAACATAGGATCGTTAAGCACAGTCTTCTTAAGCACCGGATTATTGAATATAGTCTCCTTGAACTCTGGATCGTTGAGCACAGTCTTCTCGAACTCTAGATTTTTGAGCACTGTATCTACAAGCTTTGGATCGCTAATTATTGCATTTTTAAATTCTGGGTCATTGTATATAGTCTCTATAAACTTTGGATTGGCCAAGTTTTCTAATGAGTAGACATCATAGAATGTTTGTGTGTAGACGTTATAGAATTCTTGTGTATAGATGTTATAGAATTTTTGTACAAGGATATCATAGAAAGTCTGAGTGTAGACATTGTAGAACTCTTGTGTATAGACATCAAAGAAATCCTGAGCAAGGACATTGTAGAACTCTTGTGTATAGACATCAAAGAAATCCTGAGCAAGGACATTGTAGAACTCTTGTGTA
>JAITCR010000008.1 GCA_031282985.1 Nitrososphaerota archaeon
CTAACTGCATAAAGATACAGTGCGGAGGCGTGTTTGGTGACGTTTTTGTCTGTGGTTTGTGTGAATTGGTGTCCGCAGTTTTTGCGTTTGTAGCGTTGTCTGTTGTGATTAAAGCCTGCTTTTACACAGTACGGGCTTGCGCACTTGGGACATTTCATAACTATTGCAGATATAAAGAGTTAAACTGCTCCATAATCCTTTTTAAAATACTCTCAAAATAATATTACACCAAAGAAGTACAGAACGTCTAGATACACGCATTACATAACCCCTTTCAAACACTCACAAGTCGCATATAAACCATTAAAAACCACGCCACAACAAAATAAACAACCTCTTAGAACCTGTATTCAGTAAACGAAATTGCTGGGGCGAGCCAAATTTTTCGTTAGTCTATGGCAGAAAGCGCAAATAACCAACGCTATTTAAGCCAACGACAACGACGACTAACGAAAAAAATCACCGTAACAATGGTGTTCATAATTACTGAATACAGGTTCTTAGCAAGATACTGCAACAAACACTTCTATGATGAAATGAAAGAAAAATATAAGTCCAAACAAAACAATAATTAAAATAACGATAACATAGGAAAATAGCCGATTAGGAGACACAACCAAACTGTTAACATTGTTATTCTAACATATCGGCGTTATTAAAAACCAAATAGGATGTCTTTAAAGGGTGATATTTATTATTACCTTTAACGGAATAGATGCAATTAAGAATTGCAGGTTGTTAAAATGTCTAGTAATGCCCGTTCACTTAAGTATCTGCTTGGCTGGTTAATAGCTGGTACACGTGGCGGGGTAACTAGGGCTAAAATTATTGAAGCTCTCAAAGACAGACCACAAAATGCTAATCAGTTTGCAACTTTACTAGGCATGGATTATAAAACTATGCGTCATCATTTGGATGTTTTAGAAAAAAACCGTTTGATAACCTCTGTGGGTGATAGATACGGAGTTACATATTTTCTCTCTCAAGTGATGGAGGACAATTACAGCATGTTTGAGGAAATTAGTAATAAAATTAGGAAAAAGTAAAAAAGAGGCGTGATAAAATGGAAAATAATATGACAAATAGCAGTAGCAGCTTAAAATTCAAAATAGGACTACTTCTCCCCATATTCATACTAGTTTGTCTATTTGCAGCGTTTTGGGCAGCATCTATAATATATTCCCCCATACAAAGACCCTCTCATTACTTTACTCCTGCTGATTTTGAATTTTTCTACTTCGCCCATGCCATAATCTCTACCATAAACGTAGCATTACTTCTGGTACTATCCATAATATTCATTAGCGTATATAGAAAAACAAGATCCGAGTTTTCCTTTGGACTAATAGCTTTCGGATTCGCCTTCCTATTAAAAGACATAGCATCAAGCCCATTTGTAGCCGGCATATTCTCCTTCTACGCGACAGGCCTAGGCCCCTTCATAGTTCTACCGGATATTTTCGAACTCGCAGCCCTCTCAGTTCTACTATACCTGAACCTAAAATACTAAATTTGCCTCTTTTTTTTGAGTAAACATTTCCTATAATTTAGGAATAACGTAGGGGGCAATTTGGGAAAATCCCTTTTATACACGCCACAGTTTTAGCAGCCAAAAACAAGATGTGAACTCTAAAATGACTGAAAACAAAATTATAGCCCTCGCTTTAGGAGTAATCTGTATTGCACTTGCAGCAAGCTTGATTATAGTAGTCGCAAACGGATTATTCTTTAGTGATAACCCCAACACAGACAACTTAGAAAACCAAGTAACCAGCCTAAACGTGCAAGTTACTTCGCTACAAAACCAGGTAACCAGCCTAAATAGTGCCGTATCTGAATATGAGGAATACATTGAAGAATTAACAGACATAAACAACTATTACAATAGCATTATTGCCCTTGAAGAATCTGCCATAATTTTAGATGACCAAACATACACTCAAAACGCAAATACAGCAACATCACTCTTTGATGACACAGTATACTACGCAGGCTACATGAAAATTCAAGTAGAAGCAACCTCAGACACAACATACATTCAAACAACATACACATATGAAAACATAGACTACAACCAAAAAATCCCAGTGGGCACCAACGGAACAGCAACTTTCCCAGTTCTCCCAGGAAATATAGAAATCCTACTTGGCAACACCGACACTGAAACAAACACTGCATCCATAACAATAACCTACTTTTACTAACCCTCTACTTTTTTCTAAAAAATGCCGTTTACGTTTTCATAAATTCTAAAGCGAATTTGTTAGCGTTCTTTTCTGTACCCCTATGAACTTTATCCACATTTCTACTTCTTAAATGATGATAAAATTCGTGCAAAATAACAAAAGGATTACTCAAAAACTCACTACTTAAAACACTTATTGTCTCAGTCTTTGATGTATAACAACCATAAGCCACTGCTTTATGACCTTTTGGCAATCCCACTCTGAGCTTTGGCGTATTTACATTATAATGTTCTGAGAGAATTGCTAAAGCCTCTTCAGGCTTACCATTAAGAATAAGCGACACCACAACAAACTTAAAATCACTCATTTCTCTAACGGAACATATACGTACCTTATTAAGTTTGACTATTTCACGCAATAATTTTGAAAAAAATATTCGTAACTGTTCAGTCGGGTAGTGTTTTTTGAGTTTTTGATGTGCCCATTGTTTACATAGTACCATTACTGTAGTAGAGCGAGTAAATGCTATGAACTGGTCGGATTTAGAAAAGCTCAGCAAAAAAGAAATAATAGACCTTAATACTAATTAGGGTTTTGTTGGTAAATCGAAGGTTTTATTAGTGTACAGGCGCGTTATTTGTCTTTTAGTCAGTTTATGCTGAATTACGCCGTATTATCTAAAAAATCGACCATTTCAAAAACTTTTCAGGCAGCACACTTGAAGAATTCAACACCCTAAACCAACAGATAACCGAAAAATATCTCACATACGAACAAAAAAGACCAAAAAGAACAAACAGAAAAAGAAACATCGACGCAAGACACCCTGCAAACTCGACCTTCCAAGACCTAAAAACAAACGAGCACTCATGATTACGCTTTGTATAAACATAGTCATCCTGACTTGTCGGGTAAGGCGGAGTTGGGTTTGACTTAGGGTTCAGGTATATTGCAGGATTATCCAAAACTTAATTGTTTGTTGCCGTTTAAGAGGAAGAGTCCTTGTCGGGGTAAATGAGAGTTAAGGCTGAACCGCTTTCAGAGTTGCAGAAATCGTTCAATAAACTCTTAGCGTCTGCTAGGGTTGTTGTGGAGCATGTTAATAGTCGGGTGAAAAAAAGTTTCATATTTTTGGTGATGAATTTAGAAACTGACTTAAACACTACGACACAATAACTGACATAGTGTGCGGTATAGTTAATTTTCGTATATCAGGCAAATTAACGGTTTAAAAAATTTCTATAAACACCCACATTCCAATTAAAACACCAAAAAATAATAAGTGCTAAGATCTATTATAGCAAGTGACCAAAAGTTTTACTATGTTCTATTTATCATGATGCCTATTGAGGCATCAGGTCAGAGTTTTGGGCATATCAAGAACAATTATGATGAAGAAATAGTGTAAAAATACGCTTAATAACAATACAGACCAACTTTAACCCATAAAACATATAGTAAAACTTTTCTTATGTTACTATAATCAAACACGACAAACGCATGAACTGTCCCATTTTAGACAAAAGACAAAAATTTGACGCTTTTCAACCCATTTTTGTTCTAATTACTTGATTTTTATCGTAAAACAGTACATTTTTGCCAGCATG
>JAITCR010000043.1 GCA_031282985.1 Nitrososphaerota archaeon
GTGCAGTCGACTGGTCCAAAAGAGCATCAGGTTTTCTAAATCATCTCTTATGCATAAAATCGTTGTCGGACTGGTCATAAACTTTTGGTTCTTCAAAAGACAACCACCATTTCACTTAACTTAGGACACGACCCTTATTTGAAAGCCAATAGTGTTGAGAAAACAATCTTGTTAACCTACGATCGGTTAATGAAAAGACCCACCCTGTTCAGATTTTTATAGCAGAATAGTTTAATAATTACACTCTCCAAAATGAGTGTACACAGCTTCTTGCAGGGCTCCACATTTAGGCATCAAATCAGGCAACGCACACTTCAAATTAGCCCACCGACACTCAATCCTGCTAAAATCAGGCAAATACACCGATAAAAACAACAAAAACACTTCAACCCGCTCAGCAATAAACAACAACTTTTCCCTACGATGAAAAGAAACCCCATCCAAAATAACCATAACACCCTTTGGCACACAAGGCAAAAACTGTGACTCAAACCAACCCTCAAAAAACACACCATTAACAGAGCGCCCACAACAAAGCGGCGCCACTACCCTGCCTCAAACAATCCACCCCAACATTTACACGACGAAATACTCCCCACGCCCGGTATCTTCAACCCGTCTTCCTTTGGACGCACGCCCATATTCACGTACAAGTGCTTTCTTAATACCCCATTCATCAATATAAGAGCGTTTTTCCCCTGGAATTTCAGAAAGAGCCCCTAGGAAGACTTGCCTGTCGGTTTCTGATTTTTCACTGCAGGTCAATGATTTTTTACGAATTATTTTTAGTTTAACTATGGCATTGTACATGGATGATGTTTTGCAGTTGAATTGTTTTGCAAGTTCTTTTAGGCATGCATCGGGGTGTTCTTCTACGTATTGTTTTAGTTTTTGGGGGTCGATTGTTCTTTTTCGTGAACCATGTTTTTTGGCTGCAGGGTTCCGGTTTTTTGGTTTTGTGCTGTCCAGTAATTGAAGGTTCGTTTTGCGATGTTGAAGGTTTTGCAGACTTGTTAGATGGTGCGTCCTTTTTGTTTGTAAGCCAGAACGGCTTCTCGAAAATCACAACTATAGGTCATACAAATAACATAACACATCACAAAATTTAAACTAATCCACTATATTACCCCCCCCCACTCCCACGAACGCCGAAAGGCACTTTTTATTTTGTGTGTTGTGCTTTTTTGAAGAGCAACGATGCGTATCCTACTACATTTGAGTAGTCTCCTGAGGTGTCGCCACTATTGTGATAGTTAAGCAGGTTTGCTTTAGCGTTTATGCCTTGGGCGTAGGTAATTAAAGTAGTTATGGGGGCATAGCCACATATTGTGATGTTTTGTGTTTCTACTGTTTTGTAGAAACGGTGGGCGTTTAAGGTGGTTATTTCATTTAATGCTTGTTGGTCTTTTTTTTCAGCTTGTTTAGCAGGTTCATAATGTGTCATGTCAGAGGATGCTATAACGACAGTGTTGCGGGTGTCTAATGCTTCAATTAGGGCGTTACCTATTTCGGTAGCTGAGGCGTAGTCTTGTGTTAAGAAGCAGATGGGGATGAATTTGGTTTTGTTGCCATAGAGGTATTGTATGAAGGGCAGTTGTACTTCAATAGAGTGTTCAAATTTATGAGCGGTTTCGTCGATGTCAATTATGTCTGTTTTAGAGAGAATTATGTCGGCTAATTCTGTGTCGATTTCTACATTGCCTAGAGGTGTTTGCCATATGCCTTCACGCATTAGGGATAAGCTGCTTCCATATCCGGTATGATTAGGACCCAAGATTATTACAGTGTCAGGTAAGCCATCTTTGGCGAGTTCAAAAAAGCTTGAGGCGGCAACCATGCCTGAGTACATATAGCCTGCGTGGGGGCAGATTAGGCCTACAATTTTTCGAGATTTGTTGTAGAGATTAATTTTAGGTAGTTCTTTAGGGCCTAGATTGTTTAAAAAACATGAGGTTATTTGAAGCCTAAGTGCTTCGGCGTTGTGTTCATAGAATTGTCCTGCGACGGTTGGACGCCGAAGTGGTGGCACTCTTTTAGGTTTCCTCGTCGTCTGAGCGTGTGACTTTGGCTTCAAAGTCTTCTATTGTTACTTGTGGGTCTTTGTCTGGGCCGATTTCTCCGCGTTCTCGCAGGATTTGTCTTGCGAGTAGCCAGAAGATGACGGCGAGTGCGCGTCTGCCTTTGTTGTTTGTGGGGACTACTAAATCGACACCTGCGAATTCATTGTCTGTGCTGCAGAGGGCAACTATGGGTATGCCTACTTTGGAGGCTTCTTTAACGGCTTGTATGTCTGCGCGTGGGTCTGAGACAACGATGATTTCGGGGTCAATGCGACTGCTGTACTGTGGGTTTGATAGTTGTCCTGGGATGAATCTACCGATTATGGGCGTTGCGCCGGTTACTTCGCAGAATTTTTTGACGGGTTCGTGGGCATATAGTCTTGTTGCTGAAACGGCAACTTTTGCTTTTTCGTATCTTGCGAGGAATTTTGCTGCGGTTCTAATTCTATCGTCGGTTTTTTTAACGTCTAAAACAAATAGACCGTCGGGGCGTACTCGGTAAATAAATGATGCCATATCCAAAGTTTTCATTCTGGTACCAATGTGTATGCCTGCTGAGAGTAATGTGTCTCTTGGAAGTAATAGTTCTTCTGTAGGAGGAACTTCTTGCTTTTCTTCTTTAGCAGATTCTTTATCCACAAATTGATCCACTTCAACATCAACAATACCTTCTTCAACTGATTCCTCTGAAACAGCCTCTTCCACAACTGATTCCTCTGCCAAGGTTTCTTCTGCAACATCATTATTTTCAGTCAGAGTTTTTTCTTCTTCCTCTGGTTGATTTCCAACTGGTTGACTTTCTTTAACTTGGTCTTCTGCCAATTTTTATTCCTCTATTACCGTATTTTTAAATCTGCCATTTTTGCCCTGTTTCCAAGGAAATGCTCAATTCTTACGAGTTCATTTAGCTTTGCGATTCTTGTGCCTTCCATCACACCTATTTTGACGACAGGACACCTGTAAGCTACAGCCAAGTGGGCTATATGCCAATCGCATGTATCGCCAGATCGATGTGACACTACAGGGACATATCCGTGTCTCTGAGCAGTCTCTATTGCTTTAACTGCATCACTCAGAGTACCTATCTGGTTAACTTTAATGATGATAGCGTTTCCAGCGTTAATCCTTATACCATTATTTAACCTTTCAGTATTAGTTGTGAACAAATCGTCTCCACAAATCAAACAATTCTTAGCTCTACGAGTTAACTCTGCAAAACTTTTAAAGTCATCCTCATGGAACGGATCCTCCACATAAGCAAGATGATACTTTTCAATTAACTCCTTCATAAATTCAAGTTGATCACCTGAATCACGCTTTACGCCCTCATTCGCGTAAACATATTTACCCTCCTTCTCATTCCACAAAGAAGAAGCAGCAACATCAAGACCAAAACCACATTCGAAATCAAGCTCATTACCAACTTCTTCACATGCCTTAGCCATAACATCAAAAGCATCAACAGTGTCAATATTAGCAATCCAAGCACCCTCATCACTTTTACCACCATTAAAAGTGCCACTTTTCTTTTTCAGAAAATCGCCAATCTTTTTATGAATCTGAGCATTAGCAGTTACCGCCTCAATAAATGTTTCTGCACCATGCGGAAACGCTAAATACTCCTGAATATCAGGCGATTTTCCATACGCATGCTGACCACCACTTATACAGTTTCCAAGCGGATAAGGCAAACTTGTTGCCGAATTACCTCCAAGAAACTGGAACAAAAACAAACCATGAGAATTCGCAGCTGCCTCAGCATTAGCTAACGAAATAGCAAACGCAACATTACCACCAATATTTTTAAAATTCTTACTACAACCATCAAGCTCATGAAGTGTTTCGTCTATTTCTTCCTGAGAATCAGCATTTAACCCAGCAAGTTCAGGAGCAATAAAATCTTCAATTTTTTTAATTGCCGCATCAACGCCACCTTGTGAATAATACATCACTTCAGCTTTTCCACGACTTTTCCCAGCAGGAGCAGAAGCTCGCCCAAAACCAGAAGTAGTTACTACATCCACTTCAATAGTCTCTTCTCCGCGATTGTTGAAAACTTTACGGGCAATCAAATCTTCAATGAAAGACAACACAAATATCCTCAAGTCGCTATAATTCTGACTACCGACTATTTTATGTTTTGGCAAAAGGTTCTGCTAAGTTCATGGGCGATAAATCGGCCTATTGAATCTCGGCATTTCCAGATTGTGCACAGATATCAGAGAAAAATCACTCTCAAAATGTAAGTCCATTAGAATACTGCGAGACTAAAATATATGGCGGTTATGGAAAACAATCTAATCTTAAATCGATTATCCCCAATTGCAGACGTTAAAAATATGTCCAATTATAGTAAGCTGCAGGCAGGTATATGCTTTATACAAACTATATGTTGTGGTTTGGTGAATTGGATTTTGAGTTTTAACACAGCCTGTACCGTTGCAGGTATTCTGATAGTTTTTTATATAGGCAACCTCCGGAACTCATGTTTTACGCTTCAAACCGATAAAAACAAAATAAATGCAGCAGTTGCCCATACAAACTTCCTTATTTTACCGTACTACACATTATGCCCTTGATAGTT
>JAITCR010000126.1 GCA_031282985.1 Nitrososphaerota archaeon
CGTTGAAGTTTAACACGCTGACAAAAATGTACTGTTTTACGATAAAAATCAAGTAATTAGAACAAAAATGAGTTGAAAAGCGTCAAATTTTTGTCTTTTGTCTAAAATGGGACAGTTCATGCGTTTGTCGTGCCTCTAACCAATTCATCGGCCCATTGATCAGCATGCTTTTTACCACACTGCGAACAAATACGACTCTTACACGCCAACGGAACAGTCTTAGTAGCACTACACTCTGCGCATTTGTAAGTTAAAAAGCCATTTTGGGTCTCAACAGTGCAACATCTTTTCAACTTCATCAATCTTGTACTGTGAGAGATTTGGGTTCATAACTTTGAACTGCCCCCAATTCTGTGTAAGCAACAGAATGTTTTTGATAACAATTTTGAAGGCCGTTGCCCTTCAAAAAGAAGGACAACTCAGTTATATAAAGCCGTTAACAATCAAAAAGAAGGACAATCAATTATATAAAGCCGTTAACAATAAGAAAAAATTAAAACTGAAAAGGGTGTTTTGGCTCAACCCGATATTAATTTGAGCAGGTTGAGAAACAGCGGGATGAACACAATGGACAGCGTGCTTAGCAGTTTTATAAGTACATGTAAACTTGGTCCTGCGGTGTCTTTTAGCGGGTCACCAACTGTGTCACCGACGACTGCAGATTGGTGAGCTGGACTGTTTTTACCACCAAGATGGCCTGCTTCAATGTATTTCTTTGCGTTATCCCATGCACCACCACCAGTGTTCATGAATAGAGCTAATGGAACAGCTGTCATGGTACAACCTATGACAAGCGCGCCAACTGCAATAGGTCCCATTAATACACCTACAATTATAGGCACCACCACAACAATAACACCTGGAACAACCATGCCTGAGAGTGCCGCTTTAGTGCTTATATCTACAGCTTTATCATATTCAGGTTTTGTTGTACCATCAAGTATGCCTGGAATTTCTTTAAATTGTCGTCTTACCTCAGCAACCATTTTTGTTGCTGCCTTTCCAACAGCGTCAATTGCTTGAGCTGAAAAGAGAAATGGCAGCATTGCGCCTATGAATCCTGCGATAATCACTACCGGCTGAGAGATGTCAATAGCTATATGCACGCCTGTTTGTAGCTCTACTTCTGTTATGTATGTGTGAAATAGTAATTGTGCTGCAAGTAGAGCTGAGCCAAGTGCGAAGCCTTTGGTCAGGGCTTTTGTTGTGTTGCCTACGGCATCGAGGGTACCCATTGTTTCTGCGGAGCTGTGTTCGCCTGACATTTCGGCGATGCCTGCGGCGTTGTCTGCAATTGGTCCAAAGCCGTCAAGGGCTAAGACGATGCCCATTACTGCGAGCATGCCCATGGTGGCTAATGTTGTGCCGTAAATGCCGCCTTCGAAAGAGTTAAGGTCGTTTGCTAAAGCGTATTGTTGGCCAAATACGTATGATATTATTAATGCTATGACAAGTGTGATTATGGGTAGTGCAACTGTTTCTAAGCCTACGGCGATGCCTGTGATAATGTTTGTTGCGCTGCCAGTTTGGCTTGCTTGTGCGATTTTTTTAACTGGTTTTTTGTCACGTCCGGTATAGTAATCTGTTATGTAATCTATTAGAACGCTGGCGACTAAGCCTGTCATTAGGCTGCCAAATATGTAATACCAAGCGGTGTTAAAGAATAGAAATGAAACTATTCCAAATAGTATTGCGCATACAATAGTTGTTACGGTTACCCCTTTGCGTAGGGCCTTCATTGGGTTGTTCATTTCAGAAGGTTTTAGCTGTACAAAAGGCATACCTATGAGAGTTGCGAAAATGCCTAAAGCGCGGACAACTAGGGGGAAAATTAGAAATAGTAAATTACCTGTGGCATAACTAAGTAGGCCACCGATGACCATACCGCCGATGTTTTCGCCAATAGCAGATTCGAAAAGGTCTGCACCTCTGCCTGCTGAGTCCCCCACATTGTCGCCAACGTTATCAGCGATACAGGCAGGGTTTCTTGGATCATCTTCGGGTATGCCTGCTTCGACTTTGCCGACGATGTCTGCGCCGATGTCAGCAGCTTTGGTAAATATTCCGCCTCCGAGTTGGGCAAATAGGGCAATTAGTGATGCTCCAAAGCCCATACCGACAATGCCGCTCGCTGCGTCTCGGCCTAATTGTGCAGCGGCTCTGGCGGTGAGTGTTTGGTCAAATATTGCGCTATAGCCGCCGTAAATTAGGAAGAGCGCTGTTACTCCTAAGAGGGATAGACCGACGACGGCAAAGCCCATGGTTGCTCCGCCGTAGAATGCTGTTTTTAGGGCTTTATCAGCACTTATTTTAGCTGCGGCTACGGAGCGGACGTTTGCTTTTGTTGCGTTGTCCATAGCTATGTAGCCTGCTGATAGTGATGCGACTGCGCCTATGAGGAAAGCTGCGGCTGTTCCTACGTCGAGGGCTATGGCTATTAGTACAAAGATTACTGCTGTTATGATGGAGATTGTTTTGTATTGTCTTTTTAGAAAGGCGTATGCTCCAACGCGTATGGCTTGTGCTATTTCTTGTGCTTTGGGGGATCCGGGATCCATTCTGTTGATTTTTTGCATGAGTAATAATGAGGCCACTATGGCGATGATGCCTGCGATTGGAGCGAGTAGAAATGCGAATTGTGTTAATTGTGTATTAGATAAGGAGAGTATTTCTAACGGTATGTTCATGTGATTTAGCCATCTCCATTTCGACTATTTGAAGACTTATATATTTTTCTTATGCATACATGAAAGCTTAAGGTTTAATTGTTTAACTGTATGAAGTTAATAGCATACTGCGTTTGTTTGTTACAAGTTAAATGTGTCATTAAAGGTTAGTTTGTTAGTTTTTGTGGTTTAATAGTAACGAACAGGTTATTTACTTGTTGAGTATTTTTATGCATAATAAATCAGGTATGTTTCAAGTAAAGTAAGTAGCGTGTGTGGTAAGATGCCTTCGAGGTTAATAGTTGTCAAGGTTGGTACCAGTGGTATAACTACCAGTGAAGGGGAGCTTGATGAGCAGGAAATGCAGAGTCTTGCCTATCAAATAGCGCAAGCTACAAAGCAGGGTGATAAAGTTGTGCTAGTAACTTCTGGTGCTGTAGCAGCTGGAGTTGCAGAGTTAGGAGTTACGCCTAAAGCTAAGGATTTGGTTTTTCAGCAAGCTGCTGCTGCTGCGGGTCAGAGTGTGCTTATGGCAAAGTATCGTAAACTGTTTGCAGCATATAGTCTAAAGGTTGCGCAGATTTTACTTACCGCTGAAGATCTCTCCAACAGGAAATCATATGTTCACACCTGCGATGTGTTAACTCTGTTGCTTAAAATTGGTGTAGTGCCTATAATTAATGAAAATGATGTAACTAGTGTTGAAGAACTTAGACGTACAGACGGTTATAAAGTGAATTTTAGTGATAATGATATTCTCTCTGTGCTAGTTGCAGGAGCTATTGGTGCAGACTTGGTAATTATTCTCTCAGATGTTGACGGTTTATACACTTCTGATCCATCAGAACCAGGTGCAAAACTCATAAAAACCGTTGATAACATAACAGATGAACTAAAGAATTCACTTAAAGGTAAAAGTAAATGTGGTCGAGGAGGAATTCAAAGTAAAATTAAAGCCGCAGAAATAGCCACTCGCTGCGGAATTCCTGTTGTAATTTCAAACAGCAGAAAAGAAAACACAATAATTAATATTTTAGCAGCAGACAAAGAAGTGGGTACTTACTTTAAACCTCAAGGACACATGTCAGCTGTGAAACGTTGGATAGCCTACGGTGCTGCTGTTAAAGGTTCAATTCAAGTTAATGAGGGTGCAAAAGAAGCAATACTTCAAGGCTCAAGCTTACTTGCAGTGGGGATAACTAGAGTTGACGGTGTTTTCGATGTTGATGATGTTGTAAGTCTGGAAGATGAAAATCAACAAGAGTTTGCAAAAGGAACACCGAATTTTAACAGTGGTCAACTTAACCAGATAAAGGGTTTACAGGTTATGGAAGTTTTAGAAAAACTGGGAGCCGATAAATCTAAAGAGGTTATTGAGCATAGAAATATTCATTTTATAGAGGGAAAAAAAGATGATTGAGGAAATCTGTCAAAAAGCCAAAGTTGCTTCAGTTAAAATGGCAAGTCTTTCAGCGGATCAAAAAAACAAGGCATTATGCCAAATGGCAAACGCGTTAGAAAATAATGTTGGAGAGATTCTCGCCGCCAACTCTGTTGATGTTAAAGCTGCGGAAGCTAAGGGAGTAAAGCCGGCGCTTCTTGACCGTTTAGCTTTGGATCAGAAAAAAATTCAAAACATGGCAAAAGAACTTTGTGAAGTTTCTACTTTGGCAGATCCAATTGGCACGGTTTTATCTATTTATATGAATCCTAACGGTTTAATTGTAAAGCAAATTCGTGTGCCTATGGGTGTAGTGGGTGTAATTTATGAATCTCGTCCTAATGTTACCTCAGATTCTGCGGGTGTTTGTGTAAAGTCAGGTAACGCTGTTATTTTGCGTGGGGGTTCAGATGCTTTGCAGTCTAACTTGGTTATAGGGGAGGTTTTGCGAGGTGCTCTGTTAGATACAGATGTTCCTGTTGATGCAATTCAGGTAGTGAATTCTCCTGACCGTAAAACTGCTGAAGAGTTAATGAGCATGCGTCAGTACATTGATGTGCTTGTTCCCAGAGGTGGTGCAGATTTGATAAATACGGTAATTGAGAAATCTAAAATTCCAGTTATCGAAACAGGTACAGGTAACTGTCACATTTATGTTGAAGAAGATGCTGACTTGGAAATTGCAACACCTATTATAATTAACGCTAAAATTCAACGTCCCGGAGTTTGTAACGCAGCTGAAAAACTGCTTGTCAACAGTAAAATAGCTAAGACCTATTTGCCAAAAATAATTGCAGAATTACGCAAGTGCGGAGTGGAAGTTAGAGGCGATCAGGAAACTTGTCATATTGTATCAGATGTTAAAGCTGCAATAGAGCAAGACTGGTACACTGAATATCTTGATATGATAATTGGCATTAAAGTTGTTGCAGACATCTCAGAAGCAATTGCGCACATAAACAAGTACGGCACAAAACACAGCGAAGCCATAATTACATGTAACCCTGCAAAAGCCACACGTTTTCTACAAGAAATAGATTCAGCAGCAGTTTATTGGAACGCTAGCACGCGCTTCACAGACGGCAACCAGTTTGGTTTAGGAACTGAAATAGGAATTAGCACCCAAAAACTACACGCCAGAGGACCCATGGGCATACAGCACTTAACAACCACAAAACACATAATCACAGGCAACGGTCAAATTCGCAAAGAGAGTTTTCACATTTAGGGAGATGAAGCGTTTTTTCATAATTTTACTGGTTTTAACGTTTCTTTCTGGGAGACAAATTTTGCATTTTACCATTAATTTCCATCTACTTATCCACTCGTGAAAGATATTACGCCACAAATCTCTCTAAACGTGAATACTCTCTTCGCAAATAATCATCTTTCTTTTTGTTCAATAGACGTTAGTCGGTAATGCCTCAAATTAAATGAAACGGCAAGTCTCTGCCAAAAAACCAAAAGTTTATAATCATCCCAACGACAATTCGATGCATAAGATGCGACTTTGAAAACCGAATACCTTTTCG
>JAITCR010000010.1 GCA_031282985.1 Nitrososphaerota archaeon
TTGTTTTCCCCTGCTTGCATATGTTTGACAATTGCGGCTCTTTTGTCGTTTGATATTGGTTTAGCCATGTAATCATCTTGCAATTACACTACATCATACGGCCATAAAAAGTCAACTTGCTATAAAATCCCCTGAACTTAGTTTAGATGCTTTCTCATACCGACTAACACAATCAACCATAAATTAAACCACAACGACATAAAACAAACCCATCACAATATTTATAATTTCCGAAGAGATCTATTGTTCAGAACATCGGTAAGGGTTGAGGGCTGAGTTGCCCTGTTGGTTGTTATTGTTTTTTTGTTAGGTATTCGTGAATGTTTTTTGCGGCGATTTTACCTGATTCCATTGCACTGATAACTGTTGCTTCTCCTGTTGCTATGTCTCCACCTGCGTAGACAGCATTTAAGCTGGTTTTGCCAGTTTTTTTGTCAATTACAATTATGCCACCTGCAATGGTTTCAAGGCCTTTTGTGGTTGATTGGATAATTGGGTTTGGGGTGCGTCCAATTGCTATAATTATTGTGTCAACATTCATTATTGTTTCAGAGCCCTTAATTGGTATGGGCTTGCGTCTGCCAGAAGAGTCTGGTTCACTAAGCTCCATTGTTATATATTCCATAGCTTTTACGTTACTCTGCTCATTACCAATAATTTTTGTTGGGGCTGTTAAGAATTTGAATTCTATACCTTCTTCTTCAGCGTTAAGGATTTCTTCTTCTCGTGCAGGCATTTCATCTTTACTTCTACGGTAAACTATGTACACTTTCTCAGCATTCAAACGTATAGCTGAACGAGCTGAATCTAAGGCTACATTACCCCCTCCTATTACAGCAACTTTTTTACCTATGCCTAAGGGCGTCTTGTATTCTGGAAACCTGTAGGCTTTCATAAGGTTAACACGGATAAGAAATTCATTTGCACTATAGACACCATTTAGGTTTTCACCCGGAATGTTCATAAATTTTGGGAGACCTGCGCCTGTGCCTATGAAAACTGCTTCAAAATTATTTTGGAATAATTCGTCAACTGTAAATAGCCTACCGATTAATGCATCAGGGGTTAGTTTTACACCTAATTTTTCAATGTAATCAACTTCAGCTTTAACAATATTTTTAGGTAATCTGAATTCAGGAATGCCATACACTAAAACACCGCCTTCAGTATGTAGGGCTTCAAAAACTTCAACAAAATAGCCGAGCTTTGCAAGGTCAGCTGCGACAGTTAACCCTGCAGGTCCCGCGCCGATTACTGCAACTTTTTTACCATTAGAAGCTACGAGGGTGGGTAATTTTAGGCCTTTTTCTTGCTCAACGTCTGCAACATACCGTTCAAGGCGTCCGATACACACGGGATCGCCTTTCTTGCCAAGTATGCAAAGTTTTTGACATTGTTCTTCTTGGGGGCAAACACGTCCACAAATGGCAGGTAAACTGTTCTTCTCTTTAATTTTTGTAATAGCAGCTTCATAATTCTTTTGAGTTATACATTTGATGAATTCTGGAATATCAATTTCAACGGGACAGCCTTTGACGCATTGTGCATTTGAACAATGCAGGCATCTTGAGGCTTCAGTGAGGGCTTGTTCTTCGGTGTAGCCTAGTACTACTTCTTTAAAATTTTTAATGCGGTCTTTTGGTTCTTGTTTTGGTACGTCTATTTTTTTGAAACGGTTTTGGGTTTGTTTTTCTTTGTTTAATGGTGCTTGTGACATTGACAGTGCCCTCCTTGGTGGTTTGCTTGTTTTTCTTCAATAACATAGCATTTTAAGCGCTGTATTAGCTCTTTAAAGTCCACTTTATGTGCATCAAATTCTGGGCCATCAACGCAGGCGAATTTAATTTGGCCGTCAATTGTTACTCTGCAGGCGCCGCACATACCCATGCCGTCAACCATTATGGGGTTTAGACTGGCAATGGTTTTTATGTTGTCTGGTCGGGTAACTTCGGAGGTTACCATCATCATGATGGGTGGGCCAATTACGAATACTACGTTTATTTGTTCTTGTTTTGTTGTGATTAATTCTTTTAAAAGGTCACTTACGAAGCCTTTTTGGCCTTTTGAGCCATCGTCTGTTGAATATATGACTTTGGTTGAGGTTGCTTCGATTTCTTTTTCGAGGATAAATAGGTCTTTGTTTCTTGCTCCTATGAGGGTAATTACGTTGTTTCCGGCTTCTTTTAGTGCTTTAGCTACGGGGTAAGCTACGGCTGTTCCTAAGCCGCCGCAGGCTATTACTGCTGTGCCATATTTGTGTATTTCACTTGGGTTTCCTAAGGGGCCAGCGAGGTTTTGGATTTTTTCTCCTACTTTGAGTTTGCCAAGTTCTATTGATGAAAAACCGACTTCTTGGAAAATTATGGTTATGGTGCCGTCTTTTCTGTTCCAATCTGAGAATGTTAAAGGGATTCTTTCGCTGTTTTCGTTGACTTTGATTATTAGGAATTGTCCTGCTTGTGCTTTTGTTGCAATGTCGGGTGCGTAGAGAACTAGTTTCTTTGTTATAGGGTTTAGTTCTTCTTTTTGCAATATTGTGAAATCCGAGGCGGTTCCTTTGTGTATAGACATATGATAGACTCCATAACCGATAATGTTATAAGTTAAATTTCTGTAATACGCTTGTCAAGTCTATAAAAGTGTTATGACCTAAAAAATAGACTTCACGGTGTGTAAACATTCAAAAATGGTTATATTGGAGTAGGGTGAAGCAGTAAATTTAAGTTTTAAAGTGTATAGTACATATTTAGAGTGTAGTAATATGGTTGCTTTGAGTTATCAGACTAAGCTTTGGATGGTAAATGGTAAGGGTGAGCCTGTTTTTGGGGATGGTGTAGCTGAGATTATTGAGAGTATTGACCAGTTTCATTCTATTGTGGAGGCTGCAAAATATCTTAACATGTCCTATAGGTATGCTTTGCATAGAATTACTCTTGCGGAGAAGCGTTTGGGTGAGCCTTTGATTATGCGTGTTCGAGGTGGTGCTAGGGGGGGAGGTTTTTCGGAGGTAACTCTTTATGGTAGAGACTTGGCAAAGCAGTATCGGAAGGTTCAGGTGGAGCTTAAAGTGTTTTTAGAAAAAATGTTTTAACCAAATTTTTTTATTGTTAACGAATTTCCTATGAAAAAACTTTTTTGACCAAACCCTTAACGACGAGTATACAACCAGAATTTTTGAGTTTTTAACCACAAATTTTAACAAAAACAGACAACGTAATAACAATTCAATATAACACACACAATTTT
>JAITCR010000024.1 GCA_031282985.1 Nitrososphaerota archaeon
TTTCGTCGTTTTTACTGGTGTAGTTGTGTGATTTTCGCATTTTTTTACATCTGTTTTGGTCATTTAGTAGGGTATATGCGCGGTTTGAGAATGTAAAAATAATAAGTACTAAAGTCTATTGTTATAATTAAATAATAGGCAGTCTCCGAAAACCTCTTAACTATCAAGGGTATAATGTGTAGTAAAGGTATGGTGGGGAAGTTTGTATGGGCAACTGCTGCATTTATTTTGTTTTTATCGGTTTGAAGCGTAAAACGTGAGTTTTCGGAGGTTGCCAATAGCAGAAAAGTTAGATTTTGGTAGTGTCCTAATATACGATAGAGTTATGTAGTTCGACTGTGTTATTTGCCATCAGTGAAGAATATGTCAAAGGGCAGGCCTAAAAGCAAAATTAACGTGTTTTGTCAAAACCCAAAATGTACCCACTGCCTAAAAGAAAACGACAAAACATAGTAAAACAAGGTAAATGCCACACCACAGGCCACCAGCGCTACCGATGCCTACACTGCAAAACCTACTTCATGCAAACTAAATATTCTGTAAAACACTACTAACTATTGTATGTTAGGACAATGCCTATATTTTTTATATTATTGCTTTTGGATAATTTTTCCACTGCCTGGTCTGGCGACAATTTCATCTTCATCCATGATTAAGATGCCTTTAACATATGTTTTTATGGGTTTACCTATTGCTTCCCAGCCGTTGTAGAGTGAAAATTTGGCTTTAGATTTGAATTTTGAAGCATTAATAGTCCAGTGTTGATTGTAATTTATGATTGTTAGATCTGCATCTTTTTCTTTTTCAAGTTTACCCTTGTTAATCAAACCGTAGATTTCTGCAGGTTTTTCTGCAAACACTTCAACAAGACGCTGAAAAGTTAGCCGGTTTTTCTTAACAAGAGTTAGCATCAGAGGCAGAGTGGTTTCCAGCCCGGGTATACCAACTTTTACTTCCCAGACACTGTTTACAGACTTTTCTTCAATGGTATGCGGAGCATGATCTGAACCAATGGTATCAATGACCCCCGTATTTACGCCCTCTAATAGCGCTTCTTGATGAATTTTGGCTCGTAACGGCGGTGCCATAATCGCCATCATGCCATAACGTGCAGTATCTGCTGAAGTTAGCATTAAATGGTTAGGTGTGACTTCACAGGTAACTTTTTTGCGTGTCTTTTTTGCTTCTTTTATTGTTTCTAATCCTCGCTTGCTCGTAACATGACAAAAATGCAGATGCACATTTGTATCTCCTGTGATTTTAAGTGCTCGTTTTATAGCTTGTACCTCTGTCTGTTCTGTATGAGCAAGAAGAAAATCTTTAACACAGTCGCGTTTGGCTTTTTTGAATTGCTGTTCATTAAACATAATTTGATCTTTGTCCTCGGCGTGAACCGCAACAACCATGCCAGCCTCACCTGCAGTTCTAAATCCAGCTTCTAAAACTTGATTATCATCAACATTTAAGCCACCAATTTGATTGCCCATAAACAGTTTAAATCCAACTGCGCCTTCACGACTAATTTGTGGTATTTCCATTAGTCTTTCGGGAAACTCTGAATACAAACCTACATTGACCAGTGTGCGTCTTTTTGCTATGTCTAAACGATTTTTTAATGTTTCAACGCTATTGGTTAAAGGTAGATTATTTGGCATATCCAACACCGTGGTAAAGCCTCCTGCTGCAGCGGCTGATGTGCCTGATATGAAATCTTCTTTGTATGCTTTTTCTTCATCTCTAAGGTGCACATGTCCATCTATTAAGCCTGGTAGAACTAACATGCCGTGCAGGTCTACTTTTTGGTCAGCATTAGGCATTTGAGGTTGTTTACCAATTTTGACAAATTTGCCATCTTCAATAGCAATACTGCATTCGAGAATTTCGCCTTTTATGTAAGCTTTAGTATTATTTAAGACCAAATCGGCAATCAAGGAAACCACACATGTAGTATTTGTGTGATTGGATAAATAAATAAGGATTTAGTGCCAATCAGACCTGAAAAGTGTTAACTTATTTTTCTTGTTCAAGTTCTATGTGACATTCATCGCAAATGTTCTGACCGTTGTGTTCTTTAAGGTTTTCAGAGTAAGCTTCACATTGATCACAATAACCTGATTGCGGTGTCTCTTCAAGCTCTTCTGTGATACTTGAGCCCTCGATGCGTGTGTGTTCTTGTATTATTTCAATAAGTTCTGGCATAACGCCAAGTAAATCTTTGTCTGAAACTATACCAATCATGTTGCCCTTGTAGACGATGCCTAAACGTCTTATGTTTAAACGACTCATTTTTCTTGCGGCATCATTTATGGCAGTGTCTGGGTCAATGGTTATAAGCGGAGTGGTCATGATTTCTTTTGCTTTAATTTGGTCTGGTTTGTTGTTTTTTGCAATGACTCTAACTACAAGGTCACGTTCAGTAATGATTCCTATTGGTTTTCTTTCTTTATTTGTGATGATTACTGCGCCTAAATTTTCTTTACTCATTGTAACGGCTATGTTGTTTGTTGTTTCTGTTTCGTCAGCAGTTACTACTGGGCTGCTCATTACGTCTTTGACTAACATTTTTGCTCTTAACCCAATTTCTGACATTGTATATCACTCACTCTGTAACTGAGGAACTTGTTTTATATGTTCAAAATGCGAAGAGTGCAATTTAAGAGTTGCCTATGTGAGGCTTACCAAATTTATTGAAGTGTTCTGCAAGTTTATATCTGGCTCTTTTCTTTTTAATAACTGTTTAAAGTTGTATTTGATGTTGAGAACAAATCGTGAAAAACTTGTCAAAATTTCTGTTATGGGTGAAGTGGCAAGTCCAACAATAAAAAATGTTTACAACATTTCAGCTACAGGGTCTCCTTGTATATTGCCTGGCGTAGGTGGGATAGTCTATAATCTTCGTGTTGGTGATTTTGCGTGTGGCTGGGAGGCTGATCATGTGGAACCTGGTGTTAGTTCTGTTAACAAGGAAAACGATGCCCGTTCAGGTAGCGCGGCAAATACTGCCTATAATCTTTTTTCTTGTGTTGGAAATCAAGCAATTGTTGTTAGTGGAGACGCTAAAGGTGAGATAGGTACGGTGACAGGTAAACATGGCGGTATAGAGCATGTGTTAATTGATTTTAAACCTGAAGTTCTGGAGAAGCTTTTGATTGGTGATCATATACAAATAAAGGCTTACGGCACAGGCTTAAAACTACTGGATTTCCCTGGAATAAAAATAGTAAACATGGATCCTTATTTACTTGACGCGTTAAACCCGCATGTTACTGGTGACAAACTTGAGGTTCCTGTTGCACACATTATCCCTGCCAGTATAATGGGTTCTGGTTTGGGTGCTAATCAGGTTAATAGTGGTGATTATGATATTCAACTGTTTGATGATTCTATAGTTAAACAGTTTGGACTTGACAACCTGCGACTTGGTGATATTGTTGCTATAATGGATGCTGATCACTCATTTGGCAGAATATACCGACAAGGCGCAATTTCTATTGGTGTGGTGGTTCACACTAATTGTGTAACTGCTGGGCATGGCCCAGGTGTAACGTCTTTGATGACTTCTACAAATGGCAAAATTATTCCACAGATAAATCAGAAAGCAAACCTTGCTTATCTGCTAAAATTACGGGCAGATATATAAGACAGTTAACTCAATAATTGAAATAAAAGTATAAGGTGTCAAAAATGCCAGTTAAACGGAAAAGTCGAGGAAGAGCAAAAGGAAGTAAAGGAAGTAGCAGTCTTGTTCAATGCGTAAACTGTGGGGCAATGGTGCCGCGTGACAAAGCAAAACGGTCAACGCGAAGAGTATCTTTTGTTGAACCACAATTGGCAAAAGAACTTAGACAAAAAGGAACATTCTTAGCCTCTTGGGTTGACACTAAATATTATTGCATCTCATGTGCAGTACACCGTGGCATCGTCAAAGTGCGCGCTGAAAGCGAACGCCACTCAAAAGGGTACAAAAGACGATAACCTTCCACTTTCAAAAATTATCTATTTTTTCAACATTTTAAACACATGATGCACTCTCTGTATCACCGTAAAATTTGTAAGTACCGCCAAAACTATTAAACCAACATATAATGCTGGCAGATAAAACACTGCTATAATTGTAAAAACACCTAAAATTAACATACGCTCTGCACGTTCAGCAAACCCAACAGACTCCATTTTCACCCCAATACCCTCCGCCCGCGCACGCGTATAACTTACAAGCACCGAACCCGCCAACGCCGCAAGACCCCAGATAGGATTATATAAAACACCATCACCTGCAACAGGACTACATAGACCCCCAATAATTATCCCGCCATAAATCGCCACATCCGCATATCTGTCAAGTACAGAATCAAAAAACGCGCCAAAAGCAGACGTCTGATTAAATGTTCGAGCCACTATACCATCCATCGTGTCACAGAATCCTGACACTAACATAAACACAACCGCCAAAATCAGAAACAACACCGAATGTATTGGCGCTATAGCATATGCAACAGCAGAAACCAACGACAAAACAAAACCCACAATGCTAATTTTGTTTGGCGTAAGCCCTAACCTATGTGCAATGTTTGCTTCCGCGCATAGCATTTCTTGTATTCTTTTTTTGAGTTTAGTTAACAATTTTGGATCCTTCGGGTCTCATTACTACTTACTTATTGCCAATTACTAATTAGTTGTAATAAAATCTTTTCCAGGTCTGAAAATATGTGATATTGTTGAATGATAACACTCTGACAGTTTTAGGATCCATAAAATAGCTCGTGGATCTATACCTGTCAGCTCTCATCTGTGCAAAACGCATATCATCATATGGGTATCTTGGGCATAAGTATCTCTGTATCATCTAAGTAGAGTACAGGATTAGACAGTTTGTTTGTTTCAATAGACTTCTTGCAAAACTCATAAATCTATGTTTGTTTTTTTGTTATGTGTGTATGTTTGTTGTGAAGTATGAAAATATTCAAAGTTATTCGGATGAACAGTTTCGTAGAATTACAGGTGTAAAGGGACCACTTTTGAAAAAAATGTTAACATTTCTCCAGCCAGCTAAACATGAGCTAACGTCTAAAGGTGGTCCAAAACCCAAACTATGCCTCGAAGATATGCTACTAGCCACTTTAGAATACATAAGGGAATATCGAACCTACGTCTATGTAGCAGTAAGTTATGGAGTGTGTGAAAGCAAGTATCTATCGGTCATAAAATGGGTGGAAAACACTTGATAAGAGATGGAACATTTTCTTTACCTGGACGTAAAGCACTGTTGAAAAGTGATATGGGCTATGAAGTGGTGTTAATTGGTGCAACGGAGTTGTCTGTTGAGTTGGTCTAAAAAAAGCAAAGTCATGTCTACAGTGGTAAAAAGAAAAAGAGGTACACTATAAAGTCGCAGGTGGTTGTAAACAAGGTTGATGGGTAAATAATTTGTACAGTATTTGCTAATGGCAGGTGTTATGATTTTTGGTTGTTTAAGGTGTCAAAGCTAAAGTTTGATTCTAAAATTAGAGCTGTTGTGGACACGGGATGTATTGGTGTTACAAAGTTTCATGCGAATCTAGTAATTTCGGTTGAGCGTAGTAAGAAAAGACCGTTAACTAAAGCGGATAAGGTGTTTAATCATGTGGTTTCAAGTGAACGGGTTTTAAATGAGCCTGTGATTGGTTTGATTAAGCGGTTTAAATTTGTGTCAGATCGTTATCGTGGTAGATGTAAACGTTTCGGCCTGGGGTTCAATTTTATTTCAGGCATCTGCAACTACGAACAGAGAACATAATTTATGCAAGAAGTCTATTATCAAATTACAATTAAAAACCAAAAATCTAATTTTGCCTCAAGAACTCAAGTAGATATCAAATAAACACAGTTGCCAAGGCTGTCCATAAACACAGAAAAAAACAGCGTTTATCTCAGCGACCAGTGCAATGTGTGGTCTTTAGCTGTTTGTGTTCTATTTTTAATGTGGGCCTTAAGGTTTTGGGTTGGATTATTTTCAGTGAACTTATAAGGAAGTTAATGAATTATTAAACTGGTAATGTTCTGCCCCGCATCAGAGCGTAAAGCAGTAGCGTTACACAAGCACATGTAAGGAGTTAAAACAATATGACTGAAAATGCAGATGTAATCTTCGTCGGAAATAAACCTCCAATGAGCTATGTTCTAGCCATCATAACAAGCCTCTCATCAGGCAACCTTAAAGAAATCACTCTAAAAGCACGAGGTCAAGCAATCACCACAGCTGTTGACGTAGCTGAAATTGCAAGAAACCGTTTTGTTAAAGACCTCAAAGTGAGCAAGATTGCCATCGGTACAGCCGAGATGCCGCCAAGAGAAGGCGAGAACAAGTCCAGAATGGTTTCCACGATGGAGATCACCTTAAAGAAAGCATAAGGTACAAATCGTTAAAACCAAAAATAACCAATCCATTTCTTTTATTTTTTAACAAATTTGTTTCTCTTGTAGCTATATTGTTTCTTACTTGACAAAACAAACTGTAGTATTCCGAAATTATTTAGCTAGTTTTGTCCATATATAGATGACATGGTTAAGTTATCAAATATAGTAACTTGATTTTAAATTAACTCGTATCCACAGTGTTTAAAATAGTTTGAAATATCGTAAGATGAAATCCAATTAAACGCATTTAGCAGTGCCTTTTGCATTTCTTCTTCCG
>JAITCR010000028.1 GCA_031282985.1 Nitrososphaerota archaeon
TAATTTTGTTGTTCCAATTAAGTGTAGTAAGAAAAGATTGTTAACTGAAGCGGATAAAGTGTTTAATCATATGGTTTCAAGTGAACGCGTGTTAAATGAGCATGTGATTGGCTTATTAAACGTTTTAAAATTGTGTCAGATCGCTATCGTAATCGTAGAAAACGCTTCAACTTACGATTCAACTTGATTTGTGGCATCTGTAACTACGAGAAGATGAACTAGTTTCACAAGAGGTCTATTATGCGTTGTTTTTCAGAGGTGAATATAGTTTATATCGGTTTTGACAAAAACTGAGAAACTCGTTAATTTTGTTGGTGTCTTTTTGTTGGATTAAAGAGGGTTTTTATCGTAGTCTGGTTTTTTCGCCAGTTACGATGTATAAAATTGATTCGCAAACGTATACGGCGTGGTCGGCTATGCGTTCGAGGTATCGGGTCATTAGTGCGCTGGAGACTATGCATTTGATAGTAGAGTTTTCTTCTTCGAGAAGTTTTTTTAGGTGAGATAGATACATTTCGTCGACTTCTCGTTCAGTTTCTGTTATAGTTCTAGCTAAGTCGATGTCATGTTTACGGAGAGCATCAACGCTGACTTTTACCATTTGGAGAACTTTTTCGCTCATTTTTTCGACGGATTCTTTTATCTCTATGTTGCATTCTTTTAGTCCGTTTATTTGGTCGTTGATGTATGAAATGTCAAGGGCGTATCTGCCGTAGCGTGCGAAGTCATAACCTATTTTCATGTATGATTTTATAACACGTAGGTCTGAGGCGACGGGTTGGAATCTGGTGATGAGTTCGAATGCGCGGTCTTCTACTTTATCAGCCATGAGCATCAATCGGTCAGACATTTCTCGGACTTGTCCTTGAACTGTTGAACCGTCTATAGAGGCTTTAATTGAAGTGTAGAGAGTTTGGTAGGTTAATTCACCCATTCTAATTAATAACACGGATTGGTCTTCTAATACTATGTCTATAAGTCTGTTCAATTTTTTTCGCTCCTTTTTAACCGAATTCACCTGTGATATATTTTTCTGTTAATTTATTTTTGGGTTTTTCGAAAATTTGTCTTGTTTCACCAAACTCGATAAGTTCACCTAGATACATGAATGCAGTATAATCAGAAATACGTGATGCCTGTTGCATGTTATGAGTGACTATAACAACTGCGTACTCTTGTTTAAGTTCTATTACCAGTTTTTCGATTTTTGCTGTAGCAATAGGGTCAAGAGCTGAGCAGGGTTCATCCATAAGTATTACTTCAGGTTGTAGAGCTATTGCACGAGCAATGCAGAGACGTTGTTGTTGACCACCTGAAATGCTGGTACCAGATTTTTTAAGATCGTCTTTTACTTCATCCCAAAGTGTGGCTTGTTCAAGACTGTGTCTTACGATTTCATCGAGTAGTTTACTTTTTTTTGTTCCAGTTAATTTTAAACCTGCAGCAACGTTATCGTAAATACTCATTGTTGGAAATGGATTCGGTTTCTGAAAAACCATACCAACACGCCTTCGGATTTGCACTGGGTCAATTTGTCGTTCGTAAATGTCTTTGCCATCTAGCAGTATTTGACCGGCCATTTTAGCGTTAGGTGCCAATTCATGCATACGATTAAAGCATCGTAAAAATGTGGATTTGCCACATCCTGATGGTCCAATGATGGCAGTGACAGTGTTAGGTTTTACAGTCAAGTTTACTGATTTTAAGACTTGTTTTTTGCCAAACCAAACGTCGACATTAATTGCTCGCATTTTAGCTGTTGGGTCTATTTCTTGTTGCAGTTGGTCTGGTTTTGGTTTAGAAATGTTTTGTTCTTGTGTTGATGTCATGCTTTCATTCGACTCCTGCTAGCTAATCTTACAGTAATGTTAATTATTAATACCATTAAAATTAAAATTAATGCAGCACCCCAACCTTGAGCTTGTGTCTCTGCATATGGTTGAAGGGCGTCTTTCCAAATTTCTAGAGGTAGTGCTGCCAGTGGTTTGTCTAAACCTTGGAAGAAGTAACGGTTTCCGAGAATTGTTATAATTAAGGGGGCTGTTTCACCAGTGATTCTGGCTACAGCTAAGAGCACACCTGTTAGGAGCCCGTTTTTGGCTGCTGGAAGTACTACGCTTAGAGTTGTGCGCCAGTTGTGAGCACCTAGTGCTAGTGAGGCTTCTCGTATGTTGTTTGGTACAAGTTTTAGGGATTCTTCTGTTGTTCTTGTGACTATAGGGATTAGTATGAAAGCTAATGCTATGGACCCTGCTATGGCTGAGAAGGAGCCCATTGTGAGTACTATTAAACCGTATATTGTGATGCCGACTATGATTGAGGGGAATTGTGCTATAATGTTGTTTATTGTTCGCAGATTTTGGGCGTATTTGTTGTTTCCAAATTCAGAGAGGTATATACCCGATAATACGCCTATAGGTATGCCTATGATGCTGGTTAATCCTATTAATATTAGGGTTCCTTGTATAGCTGGTCCTATACCGCTGTTGCCGTTAGTTGCAGTTATAAAGGTCCAACTTAACTGTGGTACGCCTCTTTTAGCTACCTCGAAGATTATGCTAGCTAAGGGTACTACAGCGATTACAACACAAATGGCACATATTGCGAAGAATAGTCGATTTTTGAATTTTCTAAAACCGTAACTGTTCATCATTCAACTGCACCTCCTTTAACTTTGAACACACGAGTCATAACTAAGTGTGCTCCAACATTAATCAACAAACTCATAATCAACAAAGTTAAGCCTATACCGAGATAAGTTGAGAGTTTAAGAGACCCTGATGTAGCCTCCATAAAACCGTTAGCAATTGAAGAAGCCAGAGTTTGGCCAGATTGGAATAGTGATTTAGGCATTGCTGATGTACCTGTAGCATTACCGATGAGCATCGTAACAGCCATTGTTTCGCCGACTGCTCGACCTAGACCAAGGATTATTGCTCCAAATATTCCTGATCGTCCATAACTTAGAACCCAGCGTTTAATTACTTCCCACTTTGTTGCGCCAATGCTGTATGCACCTTCACGGATAGAATTAGGCACTGCTGTTAGTACTTCTTTTGAAATTGAAGCAACTGTGGGGATAATCATGATTGCAAGAATAACACCAGCTGTGAAAATATCCAATCCTCTAGGAGTGCCACTAAAGATAGGAATCCAGCCAAGGTAAGTAGATATTGGAATTTCTATATAGTTCAATATCCAGTAACGGAAAACAGAAAGACCCCAAAGACCATAAATTACGCTTGGAACAGCCGCAAGTAACTCTACAAGGTAACTTATAGGTACACGAAGGGAACGAGGAGCCATCTCTACTAGAAAAATAGCTATGCCAAGACTTAACGGCACACCAATTAACAACGCAATTCCTGAAGTCGCAAGAGTACCTAAAATGTAAGGTAATATACCAAAAACTTCTCCACCCTCAACAGGATTCCATTGCTGCCCAAAAAAGAAACTTAGACCAAAATTTTGTACTACAGGAATTGAGCCTTTTACTAAGGTGTATCCGGTTATGAATAGAATTATCAATGCTGAAGCGGCAATTATGGTTGTGAGGGTTTTAAAAAGATTGTCTCCAGTGATTTTGAATTTTATTGTTTTTTGAATCTGTTGCTTATTTGGAGATTTCACTTTTTTCACTCTTATAATAGTGTTGTTATTGTTTGTCCATTAAATGTTATTAACTTGATAGTTTCTGTGTTAAGGTCTACAACATTAACGGGTAGAGGTGCATAGTTTGAACTGTTTGCTAAATTTTGGCCATCGTTTACCATGTACAAGAGAAATTGGACAAATGCTGTTGCACATTCCTGAGTCATACCGGGGATAACATTGAGTTCTTGGTAGACTAATATGTAGCTAAAGCTTACAATTGGGTACGCATTTGCATCCTTAGCGTTAAGCAGGTTAACGTGTGACCAGTCAGCGTTTCCGGCAGGTAAACCTTCTAAAGCAACAGATTGCGCCGCTATAGTTGTAGAGTTCAGAGTTGGTAAAATGTAATTACCAGATGGATTTTGAATAGCTGCAACAGTCATATCAGCCTGTAAGACATATGCGAGTTCAACATATCCAATAGAATATAGTGTGCTTGTAATAATTTGTGCTACACCTGTGTTACCACTTGAAGCTACATCATTAGCTGCGGGCCAAGCGATTGTTTTGCTTTGACCAACATTGTTTTTCCAAGAAGTGCTTACAGTGTTTAGGTAACCTGTGAAGACAAATGTTGTACCCGAACTTTCGCTACGGTGGACAGTTTTTATTGTTTCTGCGGGCAAAATAATGTCATTGTTTATGTTTGTAATTGCTACGTCGTTCCACATGGTTATTTTTCCTTCAAAAATGTCTGCTACTATTTGTCCAGTTAATTTAAGCCCTGAAGGAATGTTTGGTATGTTATATGTTATAGCTATTGAGCCTATAGTTTCGGGTATGTGTAACGTGTTTAGTGCTTTTTCTCTTTCAAAGTTTGATAGCGGTGCATCTGAACCTGCGAAAAAAACTGTTTTATCTGTTAATGCCGTTATACCTGCACCGCTACCGCTTGGTTGGTAATTTACTTGTATGTATGGTTTTGCTCTGTTGTATTCAGTTATCATTTTGTCAATAAGAGGATAGGGGAAGCTTGCTCCAGCGCTATTTAGTAATATTGCGTTAGCTGAGGTTAAGTAGGTAACTGTTATAAAAGCTCCTGAGAGTATAGTTATGACGATTACGGCTATTGCAGTATATTTTGTAACCATGCGTTTAGCGCCTTAATTGTGTTTATTTAGAAGAGGTAATATGTTATATAGTAAACCGCCATAAAATATATAATATATATAGACATAACTAATATATTAACAATACACAAACAAAGTAATGTGGAAACAAAATTGACAGACAAAACTGTTGAAAAGTTAAATGAGGAACAAAGAAAACTTCAAGTTACCGGCGGAGCCACATTTATCCTATCACTTCCAAAAGACTGGGCAACCAGAAATGACTTAAAACGTGGTAGCTCCATGGTTTTACGAGAAGAAGAAGATGGCACACTCTCTATTTCACCTACAAAATTTGAAAAAAAAGAAAAAAAAGATGACGCATACATCAGATCAAACATTAATGACAATCCTGACACCATAATGCGGACAGTAATCGCAGCGTACCTAAACGGCTACAACATTATGCATATTCGTGCTCAAGGCCAGAAAGTTTTAAGCATAAAAACTCGTAATCATCTGAAAAATTTTACTAGGAACTACCTTGTTGGAACAGAGATTGTAACCGATACCCCAAACGAGTTAACACTTCAGGTACTTCTTAACTATCCAGAGTTAACCGTACATAATGCACTTAGTCGTATGTCGATTATTGCATCGTCCATGCAAAAAGAAGCTCTAACGGCTTTAAACAACTTAGACCAGCAAAACGCAAAAGCAGTCATAGAAACAGACCGCGAAGTGAACAGATTTGGACTCTACATTGTAAGACTGCTAAAACTAGCTGTTTCAAATCCAAGAGTTGTAAAAGACATTGGTTTAAGCTCCCAAAAAGAATGCATTGGCTATCGACTTATTGCAAAATCAGTTGAACGTACTGCTGATCACGCCACAAAAATGGCTGAAAACACTCTGTTTCTAAAAGAACCTGTGAACGCCAGTCTTTTAGAAAAAATAAACCAATTGAGCGTTTTAGCCAATACAATGTTTGAAAATTCCATAGAATCTTTGTTTAAACACGACTTCAATCTAGCAGAAAGTGTAATTGAAAAACTTTATCAAGCACATAAATTTGAGAAAGAAGCCATCATTCTAACGCACGGCATTAATCTTGAAGAAATCGTTAACATCCGGTTTCTTATTGAGAGTATACGTCGTATAGCAGAATATGCTAGTGACATTTCAGAAGTAGTTTTAAACATGACAGTTGAATCAGTCCTCAGCTAAATATAGTAACTTGATTTTAAATTAACTCGTATCCACAGTGTTTAAAATAGTTTGAAATATCGTAAGATGAAATCCAATTAAACGCATTTAGCAGTGCCTTTTGCATTTCTTCTTCCG
>JAITCR010000035.1 GCA_031282985.1 Nitrososphaerota archaeon
ACGCGGCGAATTGAGGTGAGCATTTGATTTTTTGTACAGGGCTTAAGCGTTTGGCTCGTGGACTATTTGTTATTCTAAATCGTTGGAGATGCACAAAATCATGTTTGGCCTGCTCATAAATATGTTAGAATTTGGTCGTCAACCATTTTGATACATGACCCGTATTTGTTTGGCTGGGACGTGCTGGGTTTTATTAGTTCTGCACTTTGTAGTTGGGCTATCTATTCTGAGTTAGTCTGGTCAGTTTTTCGTCCGGGTATGCCTTTGATTTGGTGGGCATTAGTAAGTATAGCTTCAAATTTTGTTGCTTCTAAAGTGGTGTATGGTGGAACTTAGTAGATACCAGTGGATTCCATTACTGCTTTGTTGTATAGTGGACTAGTTTAAATTTTGTGATGTGTTATGTTATTTGTATGACTTATAGTTGTGATTTTCGAGAAGCCGTTCTGGCTTACAAACAAAAAGGACACACCATCCAACAAGTCTGCAAAACCTTCAACATCGCAAAACGAACCTTCAATTACTGGACAGCACAAAAACAAAAAACCGGAACCCTGCAGCCAAAAAACATGGTTCACGAAAAAGAACAATCGACCCCCAAAAACTATGCCAATACGTAGAAGAACACCCCGATGCCTGCCTAAAAGAACTCGCAAAACAATTCAACGTAAAAAACTCCTCCATGCAGGTTGCCCTTGTCAAACTAAAAATAACACGTAAAAAAATCATTTACCTACAGCGAAAAATCAGAAAAAGACCAACAAACCTTCCCGGAGACTCTATCTTTAATTCCAGAGCATAAACGAGTTCATATTGATGAATGGGGTATAAAAAAAGATTTAATTGTGAATATGGTCGTGTGTCAAGGTGTAAACGTGTGGAAGATGTTAAGCGCGGGCGTAAATTTCATTGATTAAATGTTATAGGGGGTTTGTTGGTGGTTTAGTGGTGGCTGTTTTGTGTTATGAGCATTCGACTTGTGGTGTGTTTTTTGAGGTTGGTTTGAGAATCAGTTTTTGCCTTGTGTGCCTTTGGTGTGACAATTATTTTGGATAATGCTTCTTTTCATCGGAGGAAAAAGTTGGCAGTTATTGTTGAGAGGGCGGGTGTGTTTTTGTTGTTTTTGCCTGCGTATTCGCCTGATTTTAACAGGATTGAGTGTCGGTGGGCTAATATGAAGTGTGCTTTGCCTGATTTGATGTCCAAATGTGAAACACTACAAGAAGCCGTGTACACCCATTTTGTAGAGCATAATTCTTAAAATATTCTGCTATATATCCAGCATAGGCTGTTGTTATTCCATTAAAGTTCCAAAAAAGGGTCAAATTTATTTATCGACATTTCCTCATTATTGAGGACAGGTTCTTAGGTTTGATAGTTAAAATGGGCTGTTTTGCCGCTGTTTGTTTTTTGCTTCATGTTGTTGTGTTTGGTTGTTAATGTTTTGTGCTATTAGGCGTTAGACTTTTTCAGGTGTTGGGTTATGGGGTTTTGGTTGTTAGTTTTTTGACATATTTTTCACGTGTTTGGTCAAATACTGTTGTCAATATATTACACTTATCACTTGAGCGATTGTTATTCGAGTTTTTTGTATATTAGTGTTAGTAAGAATGCTGCAACTAGCATAAACACTATGAATCCTGCTGTGACTATGTTAAATATTGCAGATAGGATAATGCCTGTGATGGTACTTAGGGTGCTAAAGAGTATTGTTGCGAGTAAGGTTTTTTTGAATGATAGATTGAGTTTTAAAGCGCATAATCCAGGGATTACTAAGAGTGCCACTACGAGAATTGTGCCAATTACTTTAATGGATAATACTATTGTAATTGCTATGAGTAAATCGAAGAGTATTGTTAAACGGTTTGTGGGTATGCCCATTATTCGTGCGTTTTCTTCGTCAAAAACCATGGATAATAGTTCTCTATGGAAGAAGCCTGTGAATAATAAAACAAAAGCACTTAAACTTGTTACCAGTAGCAGGTCTGAAAAGCCAATGGTTAAAATGGATCCGAAAAGGTAATTAAATAATTCAACATTAAAGCCGCCTGCAATGCTTATAACAATTAAACCCGTTGAGAAACCTAAAGCTAGCATCACTGCTACTGAAGAATCAGAGGAGGCAATTTTTTTTCGTCTCATATGTGATATTGCAAAAACAGCTAAAATGGAAACCCCTAAAGCAGCTGCTAAAGGATTTATACCTAATAAAAGCCCTAAAGCTATGCCGCCAAATGCGGTATGTGACAGGCCATCTCCAAGCATTGCTTCTTTTTTAAGAATTAAGAACAGACCAACTATACCGCAGACTATTGCAACAATTATGCCCCCTAATATAGCATTTTGGAAGAATTGATACACAAAGGGGTTAAACAGGTTAATGATCATGTGCAAAAACTCCTTCACAACTATGACGGTGATACACAAAATGGAAATGCTCACCATATGCACGTTTAAGCAGCAAGTTAGCGTCTAAATTCTGTGTAATTTCTGCAAGCTCAACACTTTTGTTGATACACATTACCTTTGACATACGACAAAAAACGGATGCTAAATCATGGGTAACAATTAGTATAGTTATCTGACGTTCAATGTTTAAATCACTTAGCTTTTTATAAAATTTTTCTTGAGCATCAGAGTCAACACCAACTATGGGTTCATCTAACAAAATTAATTCAGGATTATGAGCTAGAGCCTTTGCAACAAACATACGTTGTTTCTGTCCACCAGACAATTGACCAATACGCCTATTAGCAACATCACTTAAACCCATAAAACCAAGATTATCATCTACTATTTTCCAATCTTCCTGTGTAAACCTTCTACCCATTTTACCCTTTTTTATGCATCCTAAGGAGACAAGTTCTCGGACTGTCAAAGGAAATTGATCCTCAAAATTAGTGGCCTGCTGTGAAATGTATGCAATTTTTTGCCATGAGGAAAAATTGGTTAACTCTGTACCAAATAAATGAATAGAGCCACGTGTGTAGGGTAAAAAACCTATGAGTGTACTTAGAAGAGTTGTTTTTCCACCACCGTTAGGTCCAACTATTCCTACATAGTCACCTGTGTTTATTGTAAATGTTGCATTTTCAATTACAGTTGTACCATTGCGTGTCACGTTAAGGTTTTTTGCTTCCAAAATAGGTATAACTTGTTGCATAACTAATATGCTCCCAAACCTGTTTGTAAATTATCAAGATTTGTCTGCATTTGCTCTAAATAGTCCAAACCATCTATTGGACCCAACATTAGATAAAGTTTTAACACCATAACGCTTTGGCCTGTTTGAGTTTGAACTTCAGTTTGTATTGTTTGAATATAACTACTTGAATACACTGGGTCAACATAGAGAACATACTTTTTGTCTTTTTTCATTTCTTCAATTAATTTCACGATTGTTAAAGCGCTGGGTTGTTCATCTGCGGACATTCCAATTACACCCTGCTGAATGAAATTATATCTATTTGCTAAATAACCAAATGCACTATGGGAAACAAAAATTGAATGTTTACTTGTACGGGCAAGACTGTTTTTGTATGCTGTATCTAATTGTTCAAATTGTTGCTCTAAGTTGTGCCATCTTTGGGTGTAGTATTCTTCATGTTGAGAATCAACTGTAACTATGGTGTTGTAAATGATTTCTGCTTGCTGTTTAACCATGTAGGGACTTATCCAAGTGTGAGGATCATATAAACCATGGTCATGGTCATGTTCGTTGTCTGGTTCTTGTTCATTATTTATGATAAGTGTTAAATCATCAGTTGTTTCCACAATGGTTCTGTTTTTTGAGGTTGATAATGCGGGTAAAATTTCGTCTTCCATCCAGTGATCTGCCTCTGCGCCGTTATAGAAAATTATGTCTGCATCTTCTGTGGCTCTTATGTGTGAAACAGATGGTTCCCAATTGTGTATTTCAACATTGTTAGGTATTAGTTGAGTTATTTCTACGTAGTCCCCTCCGATTTGTTGTGTTATATAGGTTAAAGGGTAAAAAGTGGTAACAATTTTTATTTTATCTGACTTTTGTATGGAGGAGGCAGTTATGGAGTAAGCTATAATGGAGGTTATGATTATGGTTATGAGTATGATGCTTGTGAGGAAGATTTTTTGTTTCTGATTCATGGACATTTTTTTAACATGCAAGTTATTAAAGTTATTTAAAACATTAATAATAATTGTGTTTTTTAACCTAAAGCTTACTAAAAATTATTAATACTACAACAACATATTCACGAGTTTCGCACTTACACTCCCATAGCCAGTACTAAAGCCTGTTGAATACAGGGTTTAATAACTTCCCAAGCCTGTTGGTACGATATCGTAAAATCACGACACCTTCTACGATACTTTCACACTAAAGCAACGAAAAAGAGACCGACATGATTGCGACCGACTCGACCAATATTGACCTGACAACGACCAAACCCACAAATTCGCTTCAACTCTCCATGCATCACCCCAATGCCCCAAAGCCTCTCAAAGTACAATTTGACTTGCCCTTTAATTAAAACAAGACAACTTGTACCAACATAATCCGCGCGATCGTTTTTGCCCACAAACCGAAACACCTTGACCCAACCACAACCTTTAAATAAACTTTCAACCCTTCGCCCGGTATGCCTATCATTGAAAGCTGAATATACGGTTCATTAACTAAACGATTGCTCTTAAAAACCATCCCCCAACCCAACCGCGAGAACAAATGCTTTCAAACTATCCAGCGAACTATACAACTGTCCGCCACCACCACTACCATTTCCGACTCAAGAC
>JAITCR010000052.1 GCA_031282985.1 Nitrososphaerota archaeon
CGAAAAGGTATTCGGTTTTCAAAGTCGCATCTTATGCATCGAATTGTCGTTGGGATGATTATAAACTTTTGGTTTTTTGGCAGAGACTTGCCGTTTCATTTAATTTGAGGCATTACCGAAAAATGACAGTTTTGCAAGAGGTCTAATGTTCGTAAATTTAATGTATGAATGTACGATTACTATTTAGAAATAGTGGGGAAGTCTTATTTAATAGTCACATTACACAAATGTAAATAACTTCATTAACTGAGAGGGTCATGAAGTGGTCGACGGTAAATATTGGAACGAAAAAATTGAAACATTGCCCCGTGAGGAAATCAGAAAACTCCAATTGCAAAAACTCAAAGAACAAGTGAAATATTGTTATACTAACAGCGTTTTTTACCGTAAAAAATTTGATCGCATAGGCTTAAAACCTGAGGATATCCAATCTTTTGATGACCTTAGAAAAATTCCCTTCACAGTAAAGGCTGACTTGAAAGAAAATTATCCCTACGGTATGGTGGCTGCACCTTCAGATGAAATAGTTGAAATTCACGCGTCAAGTGGAACAACTGGTAACCAAATAGTAGGTGCTTACACTAAAAATGATATGGATATTTGGCAAGAACTCATGGCCCGCTCCATTTATACTACTGGTGGACGACCACAAGACATCATACATATAGCCTATGGCTATGGTTTATTTACCGGCGGTTTCGGTTTTCACTATGGGGCTCAAAAAATTGGTGCCCGTATTGTTCCCATGAGTGGAGGCATGACGCAGCGTCAAGTTAAATTAATGAAAGACCTTGATGTAACCATTCTCGCCTGCACTCCAAGTTTTGCTGTTTACCTATCAGAAACTATGCTACAGGAAGGAATAGCTCCACAACGAGATCTTAAACTTAAACGCGGCATATTTGGAGCTGAACCCTGGTCTCAACAAATGAGACAAAGAATTGAAAAAGACTTAAACCTTGAAGCCTTTGACATTTACGGCTTAACAGAACTCTGCGGCCCAGGCGTTTCCGTAGAATGCCCTGAGCATAATGGTTTACATGTTTGGGAAGACCACTTCATAGTTGAAATTATAGACTCCAACACAGGCGAACCCCTGCCCGATGGCCAAGAGGGTGAACTGGTCTTTACTGCGTTAAGTAAAACAGGTTTACCCGTTCTCCGCTACCGCACATTCGATATTTCAAAAATCACCCAAGAAAAATGCGCCTGCGGACGCACACATGCCAGAATGCTGAGAGTCACCGGCAGATCCGATGACATGCTAATAATTCGCGGAGTAAACGTATTCCCCTCACAAATAGAATTCGTAGTAATGCAATTCCCCGAACTCGCCACACAATACCTAATAGTTCTCGACCGCCCTGGCGCCCTTGACACTTTTCTTGTCAAAGTTGAATTAACAGAGCAGACACAAAAAAATCCTCAACTTGACCTAAAACAACTCAAACAAAACATACAACAAAGAATACACATAACCACTGGTTTAACAGCCGAAATAGAAATCGCCAAACCAAACGAACTGCCCAGAACAGATGGAAAAGCAAAAAGAGTACTAGACCTCCGAAAAGGCAAAATGTAAAGGACCTATAACTATGACCTCAAAGATAACCGTAAACAAACCCAACAGTTTCCTTCTACTTAACGGCGATGAAGCAGTCGCACGAGGCGCAGTTGAAGCCAACATCAAAGTCGCAACCGCATACCCTGGAACCCCCTCAACAGAAATTCTAGAAACACTCTCCCAAGCCGCCAAAACTCTAAATTTCTATGCCGAATGGAGTGTTAATGAAATTGTCTCCACCGAAATCGCAGCAGGCGCATCTATGACTGGTGCAAGAGCAATAGTGTCCATGAAACATGTTGGACTAAATGTTGCCTCAGACGCAATTATGACCCTCGCATACACAGGTGTTGAAAGCGGTTTAGTAATCGTAGTCTGCGATGACCCCGCATTACATAGCAGCCAAAACGAACAAGATACACGATATTTTGCAGTTCACTCTAAATTACCATTACTTGATGCTGGAAACCCACAAGAAGCCCTAAACATGGCCAAAGAGGCCTTTCAAATAAGTGAAAATCTCCATATTCCAATAATTCTACGTTTAACCACAAGAGTAGCTCATGGAAAAGCCAAAGTACAAATTGGCAATTTCCAAAAACTTGAACGTAACATTTCTTTTGACAAAAACGGTTCTCGCTGGGTAATGGTACCAGCAAACGCAATTCGTCAACATCGTGTCTTAGAAGAAAAGCTAACTGAAGCAAAACAGCTCTCTGAAAATTCTCCATTCAATAAAATTGAAGACAACAACTCTGAAATTGGCATAATCGGCAGCGGCGTAGGCTACTATTATGCACGGAGTGTGTTGGATACGAAAAAGTTTTCTTGGTTAAAACTTGGTTTTATTCATCCTTTTCCTTCTGAACTTGTGAAACTTTTTGCCTCTAAAGTCAAACAACTTGTAATAATTGAAGAACTCCGTCCATATATTGAAGAGAATATACAGCGACTAAAACTCGATATAACTGGAAAAGCTGCCCTTGGGCTTAGTGAAATAGGTGAATATACTCCTGATAAAATTCGTGGTGCTTTTGCAAAATTAGGTCTAGCAGAAAAGGCCTCTGTGTCGTCTGTTTTAGATTTGCAGCCTAGGTCTCCAAATCTTTGCCCTGGTTGTACACATCGTGCTTTCTATTATGCCCTCAATTCTGTTAATCAACATGTAACTTGTGATAGTAGCAAATGTATTGGTTGTGGAACTTGTGAAAAAGTTTGCTCTTTTGAAAAAGAGCATGTTTCTAATTTTGCTAGGTCAAGAATTAGAGTTGTTCGTGTTAATGAAACTGATAAAGGGGCAGTCACTTGTCACGTTTGTCCTGACGCTCCATGTGTTGTCTCATGTAATAGCGGCGCGCTTTCTAAGTCTATTAAAACAGGCATAATTTCTGTGGATGAAAACAAATGCGTAGGTTGTGGTTTATGTGTTAAGGCCTGTCTGTATGGTGCTGTATTTTTGGATTCAAACAAGAAGAAAGTTTTCATATGTGATACCTGTCAAGGCGACCCTGTGTGTGTTAAGAATTGTCCCAAGTATGCTTTGACTTTAGTGGGGCGAGCTAATGATAAAATTGTTGCAGGTGACATAGGTTGTTACTCTCTTGGTTTTTTGCCTCCATTGAATACTGTTCAATCATGTCTCTGTATGGGCAGTGGTATTTCTCAGGCTGCGGGTATGGCTCATGCGGGTGTTAATGGGAAGGTGTTTGCGGTTCTTGGGGATTCTACTTTTTTCCATGCTGGTATGCCTGGACTGTTAAATGTTGTTTATAATAGGGTTAATGTTTGTGTTATTATATTGGATAATCGTATAGTGGCTATGACGGGGCATCAGCCTACTCCTGCTTCTGGTCGAACGGCTATGAGTGACGATGCTAAAATTGTGAGTATACAAGAGATTGTTAAAAGTGTTGGTATAGATAAAATTTTAACTGTTGATCCTTATGATGTTAAGGCTACCGTAGAGGCTATTCGTGAGGTTTTAACATATGATGGTCCTTGTGTTATTGTTTCTCAGCGTTCTTGTCCTCTTTTAATTGAACGTGGCATACCATGTGAGGTTACAGAAAAATGTGGTTCTTGTGGTCTATGTATTACCAATTTTGGTTGTCCCGCAATCACTAAAACAAGTGCTGGTAGAGTAGAAATTGATTCAACCCTCTGCAGTGGTTGTGGTGTGTGTGTAAATATCTGTCCTCATAAGGCTATACTAAGGAGGAAAATTCAGTAATGCAGCAACTTGACTTTGTTTTTGCAGGTGTAGGTGGACAAGGTATTGTGGTTCTCAGTGATATTTTTTGTGAAGCTGCAATACTTGATGGTTTTGATGTAACTAAAGCTGAAATTCACGGTATGGCTCAACGTGGCGGTTCTATAACAGCTTTTGCGAGGATAAGTGAAAAAGTTGAATCCCCTCTAATTGAAACCGGTAAAGCTGATGCAGTTATAGGTTTTGAAATTCTTGAAACTGCCCGTTCATTGCCAATGTTAAAACCCGATGGAACTGTAATAGTAAACACCAAATACATTCAGCCGAGCAATTTTAACAAAAATCTTAAACCAAAAACACAACAAGAACTTTTAAACATAATAAAAAACCTCAGCTCGAATGTTTATGAAGTAAACGCTTCAAACATAGCAAACCAGTTAGGTAACAACCTAACAGTTAACACTATACTACTTGGTGCCCTATCTGCGTTGCCCAATATGCCTATAAAACGTGAATCTTTTGAAAAAGCAATGGCAAACAAATTAAAAGAAAAATACTTGCAAATAAACCTGCAAGCATTCGAATTGGGCAGACAAAGCGTTTTAAAGTAAGCTTCTTGTTAACATTGTTCTATATAGAATAGAGCACTGTGTTTTTTTGCTCGATAAGTTTTTATTAGCGTTTGAATTTTACTTGCGCGTATATCTAAAGGATGATAAGAATGACCTTTCAAAAGGGAGACTTTATACTAATTAATTATACTGGGAGAGTAAAGGAAACAAACGAAGTTTTCGATACTACCTATGAAGAAGTGTCAAAAAAAGAACGTCTTCACAAAGAAGGCGATGCATATGAGCCTAAACTTGTTGTTGTAGGCGAAGGTTGGGTTCTAAAAGCTTTAGATGATGCGCTTTTAGATATGGAATCTGAACAAGAGTCGATAGTGGAAATTTCTTCAGATAAGGCATTTGGTCAAAGGGATCCAGAGAAAATTAAACGTGTACCTTTGCGTCAATTATTAGCAAAAGAAATCAATCCAATTATTGGATCGCGTATTGAATACCAAGGTAAAATGGCTAGCATCCGCGCTGTTGGTGCAGGAAGAGTTCTACTTGATTTCAATCCTCCATTAGCTGGAAGGACACTCATATATGATGTTATACCTAAAAAGAAACTTGATAGTAGCGAAGAAAAAATTCTTGCAATCATACACAGACGTGTCCCCGTAGTTGAACAAGAAAAATTCAACGTTACAATTAAAGATGACAACTTGACAATTGATATGCCTGAAGATACCTTCTATGTTGAAGGCATACAAATTGCAAAACGCGGCATAGCCATGGACATCCAAAAATACTTACCCAATCTTGTGCAAACTCAATTCGTTGAAACCTTCAAAGCAGAACCAAAACCCGTTGACATAGCTCCACTAACAGTCGCATCCGCTCCTGCTCCAGTTTCAACAACTGAGAGTCCCGATGAAGCAGCTCCAGCAGAAGAAATAAAAGCCTAAACGCGCAAAGATACGTGCACGTTTCTTTTTTACTTCCTTTCAAACAAGTTTTCACACATCGCTATTTATTACAAACAAGTTCTATCCTTCTTGTTGACCTAAAAAAACAATGTGCCTCTCAAAGAGCAACAATGCTAATAAGAAATACGTTGGTATCAAATGGAACTAGTTTTCATAACTCTAAATGTAACTTGTTATGTTTTATACCGATATTAGAACTTTTATTCAGTAGGCGAAATTCTGCTGGGGGTGAGCCAATTTTTTCGTTAGTCTATGGCAGAAAGCGCAAATAATCATCGCTATTTAAGCCAACGACAACGGTGACTAACGGAAAAAATCGCCATAACAATGGTGTTCATAATTACTAAATACAGGTTCAGACTGCGCAATAACTCTGACAAAATTTTTCGAGACCCCAACATGCAGCGGCACATAAATGCACATGCACTACACATAGCGTTTATCTATTTTGATTTTAGCGTTTTTGCGCAGTCTGGGGTTCTTAATCAATAACTTTTGTTGTCTTTGCAACTGTTTTACATGTTTCATAATTGGGCTGTAGTTTATGCAGTATAGTGTAACGTTCAGGCCGTATGGTTGAAGCTATTTCTAATGCTTTGATAACTTCTTCGTCTTTTACGCCTAATTCTTTAGCTGTTGTGGGTGCTCCAATTTGTTTAAGAGTATCTCTAATTTGTTCCCAATTTGTTTCGTGAAGGAAAGCTGTTAAAATTGAGCCAACACCAACTTGTTCTCCGTGCATAGCATGGTTAGGGTTGATAATGTCTATGGCATGGCTAAATAGGTGCTCAGCGCCACTGCATGGTTTACTGCTTCCGGCGATGCTCATAGATACGCCGCAACTTATTAGGGCTTCAAGTAGTATGTGTAAGCCGTTGGTGTTTTTTGGTTGGATTTGTGTGGCGTTTTTGGTGATTAGTTTTGCGCTCATTTGTGCTAGGCTTGCTGCGTATTCTCCATAGTATTCTCCTTTTTCTGTGTGGGCGAGGTTCCAGTCTTTTACGGATGTGAATTTGGCAATTGTGTCTCCGCAGCCGCTTATGACGGATTTCCATGGTGCTTGTGAGATTATGTTTGTGTCGGCGATTATTGCGAGGGGTGCTTGGGTCATTATTGAGTTTGGTCTGTTTGTTTCTTTTATTGAGGCTATTGGGCTGGCTATACCGTCGTGGGAAATTGTTGTTGGTATGCTTATGAATGGAATGTTTTTTTTGTAGCTGTTTATTTTTGTTGTGTCAATTATTGTTCCTCCGCCTATGGCGAAGAGTATTTGGGGTTTTAAGTTTGCGATTTGTTTTTCTATGATTGTCATGTTTTCTGTGGTTGTTGTTTTGGCTATAATTTTGTGTGTGTTTATTTTTGCTTGTTCTAAAGATTTTTTGACTTGTTTGCCTGCTACTTCATAGCTTTTTTTGCCTGAGATTATAAGTGCTGTGCCTTTAAGGTTTAGTCTTTGTGTAACTTCTATAACTCTGTTTAGGACGTCGTTTCCAACGATTACTTCGCGTGGAAGTTGCATGTAATGATAAGATAATGTCAAGTTTGTTCACTTTGCGTTTTGAGGCAGGTATAAAATTTGTTTTTTGGTGTTTAAACTTTTTTGATTTAAACGGGTAATTAGAGGGGTCTTGTTTGTGGTTACCATAATATTAATTAGTCTGTCAGAAAGATATCCTGTTGCTACTTCCTACGGAATTTAATCGTAAATCAATTTTAGGGAGAAGGTAAAATATATGTCATCACAAAATAATGTTGCTAGCGAGTTAGTCCTTAAAGGAACAACAACCATAGGTGTTGTTTGCACAGATGGAGTTATTCTTGCATCAGACACCCGAGTAACCATGGGCTATTATATTGCTCACAAATTTGGAAAAAAAGTTTACCCAATCGACGATCATTTAGGCATGACAATTGCAGGAACAGTTGCTGATGCTCAAAAAGTAGTTGATATATTAACTGCAAATGCAAAATTATATAAAATGAACATGAATCGTCCCATGCCTGTTCTCTCTGCTGCTCGCCTAGTTGCAAATATTCTATTTAATAACAGATACGTTCCCCTCTCAACACAAGTTCTAGTGGGTGGTGTTGACGAAACAGGTCCTCATGTTTTCAATTTAGACCCCTATGGAAGTTTAATGGAAGAAAAATCTGTTTCAACAGGTTCAGGCTCACCTGTAGCCTACGGTATACTAGAAGACAAATACCGTGAAGGCTTAACAATTAAAGAAATGTTACCTACGATTGCCAAAGCCGTTAACGCAGCTATGAAACGTGATGTTGCAAGCGGTAATAGTTATAATATTACCGTAATTGATGCTAACGGCTACAAAGAACTTACCGAACAAGAGAAACATTTGCTTCTTTCAAACACGGGAAGTTAAAAAATTGGCCAGAACGCAAGACAAAGACAAAATTGAAATATCCCACTATATTTTACAGCATGTTCCAAGAGAAGCAGAAGTTACTAGAATTGAATATGAGGGCCCCATGCTCTCAATTTACACAAAAAAACCCGAATTACTTGTTGATCAAAGCAGCGTAATTGCTGAAATCGTAGGTGTTATACGAAAAAGAATAGTCGTAAGACCCGACCCTTCAGTACGACTGCCCGAAGCTGAGGCAGAAAAAATTGCCCGAGAACTAATCCCTCCAGATGCAGAAGTTACCGACATAAACTTTGACCCAAGCTTAGGCGAAATCATTATAGAAACCAAAAAACCTGGGATAGTCATAGGCAGAAACGGTACCGTACTACAAGAAATCATAAAAAAAACAAAATGGCGCCCTCACGTTTTACGCAGCCCTCCTATTAAATCAAAAATTGTAACCCACATGCGCCACTACTTACACTCCGAAAGCAAAGAACGTGAAAGAATACTGCGCACTGTAGGAGAACGCATATTTCGACCAAAAACCTATGACGTAGGAGAAATACGCCTAACCGTTCTAGGTGGCTCACAAGAAGTCGGCCGCTCAGCATTTCTGTTAAAAACTCGCGAAAGCAGCATACTTTTAGACTGCGGCATAAACCCCGGTTCTAATAGACCCTTTGAATCATTTCCAAGATTTGACTCTCCAGAATTCCAAATAGACAACCTAGACGCAGTTGTCATAAGCCACGCACACCTTGACCACTGTGGCCTTGTACCCTTCCTCTACAAATACGGATACGACGGTCCCCTATACTGTTCTGCCCCAACATCAAATTTAATGACCATGCTACAAATGGACTATTTAGATGTTGCCAGCAAGCAAGGTATAACACCTTTTTATGACCAAAAAGATGTACGCGAATGCGTTCTCCACACAATACCCCTACGGTTCGGCGTAGTAACCGACATAGCCCCAGACATACGCCTAACTCTGCACAATTCAGGCCACATCCTAGGCGCCTCCATGCTTCACTTACATATAGGTGAAGGTTTACATAATATCGTCTATACTGGAGACTACAAATTCGGTCGAACATTTCTATTAGAAGCCGCAACAACAGAATTCCCCCGCATAGAAACAGTCATAACTGAATCTACATACGGTGGCGCTGAAGACTTTATGCCCTCTCGTATAGAAGCTGAAGAGCACCTAGCAAAAATAATAAACCAAACCCTAGAACGCAAAGGCAAAGTCCTCATACCCGTTCCCGCCGTAGGCAGAGCCCAAGAACTCATGCTAATAATAGACGGATACATGAAAAATGGCATAATGAAAGAAGCCCCCGTCTTCATAGAAGGCATGATAAGTGAAGCAACAGCCATACACACCGCCTACCCCGAATACCTAGGCAGAGAAGTCCGCCACAGCATACTACACGAAGAAGTCAACCCCTTCCAATCCGACTACTTCACCATAGTAGAACACCCCAGCATACGCCAAAGCATCATAGACGGAGAACCCTGCATAGTCCTTGCAACCTCAGGTATGCTAGAAGGCGGACCAGTAATTGAATACTTTAAAAACTGGGCAAACGACGACCGCAACACCATAATCTTTGTCAGCTACCAAATAGAAGGTACCATGGGCAGACGCGTCCAAAAAGGCATAAACGAAGTCACCATGATGGACAACGAAGGCAGAATAGCTGCCCTACAAGTAAAACTACAAACAGAAACAATCAACGGCTTCTCAGGCCACTCAGACCGACGACAACTAGCCAACTATATAACACACCTAAAACCGAAACCTGAACGCGTCTTTGTAGTCCACGGAGAAAAACAAAAAACCATAAACTTTGCCAACTTTTTAACAACAAAAGCAGGCATAACCACCATAACCCCTAGCGTAATGGAAACATTTAGGCTACTGTAGAAGCAGACAACGGCTCACTCTTAGACGGCGTCTTCTCACGCCAAATCCTAACATTTTTCGGACAAATAACAACCCGCTCCTCACCCAAACGAGCAATATCCCCACCAATAGACTCCACAAACATGTACAACTCATTAACCGCACCCTTAACCGCCTCAATACTCTTACTAGCCAAAGGCGTAATACGCAAAATCAAAATATTACCATCCAAAACCTCCTCCTTAATCCCCTCCAAATCCAACGTATCACGCAAAGGCATCGCCTTCAAATACAACTTATCCCCACCAGCAACAACCGAAGACTCAGCTAACACATTATCATCTTCCTTAGAAACAACAACACCCTCATCCCCAACAACAGACTCTTGAGCTACAACTACACTTTCTTCTTTTGTTAACTGCTCAGACTGTATCTCATGAGCATTTTCAGCTACTTGCTCTTCTACTACAGGAGTATCTTGACTTTTTTGTTTACGAAACAGACCAAAGGACGGCATACACAGTCTCACCTAACACAATATCCAAAAAGCAACAGTTAAGCATTTCTTAAAACCAAACACAAAAAAACAGGTTGTGTCCTAAGTTAAGTGAAATGGTGGTTGTCTTTTGAAGAATCAAAAGTTTATGACCATCCCGACAACGGTTTTATGCATAAGAGTCGATTTTGAAAATCTAATACCTCGCCTAACAAGCCTACTGCACCAAGTACGCAACGACAAGTGTTTACGCTCAATACACTGAGTATTCCTCTTACTCGGCGTTACAATACTTTCGGAAGGTGAGTTTTGTAAGCAGAGTTTAGCAGAATAGTTTAATAATTGCACTCTCCAAAATGGGTGTATATGGCTTCTTGTAGTGTTTCACATTTAGGCATCAAATCAGGCAAAGCACGCTTCATATTAGCCCACCGAGGCCCTATACGATTAAAATCCGGCGAATATACTGGCAAAAACAACAAAAACACACCCACCCGCTCCACAATAACTGCCAACTTTTTCTTACGATGAAAAGAAGCCCTATCCAAAATAACCATAACACCCCCTTAACACACAAGACAAAAACACGGTTTCAAACCACCCTCAAAAAACATTCCATTAACAGAATGCTCATAACATAATGGCGCTACCACCTTGCCATCAAACAATCCGCCTATCACATTTAACCGGTGAAATTTACGCCCACGCTTGTGTCTTCAACTCTTTTCCCTCTTATTGCGTAACCGTATTCACGAGTTAAGTCCTTTTTTATGCCACATTCATCAATATAGACACAATTTTCAATTGGAACTACCGATAAAGTTTCTAAGAAGGCTTGTCTGTCGGTTTCTGATTTTTCGCTATACGTGAATAACTTTTTACGGGTTATTTTTAGTTTAACTAAGGCATTGTACATGGAGGAGGGTTTAACGTTGAATTGCTCTGCAATTTCTTTGAGGTATGTGTCTGGGTGTTTTTCTATGTATTGGCATAGTTTTTAGGGGTTGATTTTTCTTTTGCGTGTGCCGTGTTTTTTTGGTTTTAGAGAACCGGTTTTTTGTTTTTGTGTTAGTCAGTTGCAGTAGGTTTGTTGAGAGATATTGAAAGTTTCACAAACCTGTTTTAGAGTGTGTCCTTTTTGTTTATATGCCAACACTGCTTCTCGAAAATCACAATTATACGTCATAACAAACAAAATAACATACACTAAAATTTAAAATAGTCCACTATAACAAACAATATATTAAGGTGTAGAATTTAAACTATTCTGCTATATCATCGCAGTAAACAATACTTATTCTAAAAGGCGCAAGCAGAGTACGCAACTCATCAAGATACTTGTGCTCACGTGTACCAAAACAATACGCTAAAGGAACACCTGTATTATGGTCGATTGCCAACCAAAGCCAACACTGATGCGATTTATCCGAAACAAAAGACCCATCTCATCAAACTCTGCCTCAGCCACTTTAACTTGGTTGGAGGAGACAATTTTAACCTCTAAATTCTGATCTTTCAGGTTGTGTATGTAGTTATAGTTTATTTGTCAGGGCCAGTTTTGTGTTTTTTTAAAATGGCTGTTACGGTATCTTTAGAAATGCCCAGTATGCGTCCTGTGGCTCGTGTTCCCGTGCCGTCTGCAGTCATTTTTAGTACTTGGTTGCGGACTTTGGGCAAGTAGGCTTTGTGGGTGTATTGTTCTATAAAGTTGCGGTGATTTCACTCTGAGTTATTGTAGTTGTAGACTTGTTTTCCAGTTTTGTTGTGCCCATTTTTTGAAATTTTATCGCTACCGCAAAACGGACACGTTATTTTTACAATCTTTGCTACCATACAAATACTGACCTGATTGACAACAATCAG
>JAITCR010000090.1 GCA_031282985.1 Nitrososphaerota archaeon
TTTCTCTGCTGATAAAGGACGTTTTAGCAGTATCATTAAACAGAAAAGAGACGACCGACAACAAAACGCCCTTTTCTTAAACACCCTACTTTATAACATCTTTACAGTCCGAATCAACCCAAAATAGTTTTGTCCCAATGCCGGTTGGGTGAAAAACATGTTCGGTGGAGGATTATGTGTCGGATGGGCGGTTTAAGCGTAAATCGTTGATTTCGGTGCTTGGTTGGAGGGTTTAGGGTTTCTATGATTTTTAAAGGTACGTTGAATAGACTTCTTGCGAAACTATCTATTTTTGAAAAAATTAAACACCTAAATCAGGTTAAACTTTAAGTCCAAACATTCTTTTGACGGGATAACAATTCAAACCTTACGCAATTCTTAGTTTCGCAAGAGGTCTAATGGTGAGGTTTTTGAGTATTGTGTGTCGGAGGTTTTGGCTCCTGCGTTGGAAGCGGATGATGTTTTGGTGTTGGATAATTTGTCAGTGTATAAAGTTAAGGGTGTGCTTTTGCTGTTACTTGGAAAGGGGCGACGGTTATTTATTTGCCCAAGTATTCGCCTGATTTGAGTCCTATAGAGTTGGCGTGGTCAAAGATGAAAACGATGCTTCGTAAGTTGAAGTCTAAAGCGGAAGAGGAACTGTAAACGGCGCTCCTAAGTGCATTTAAGTGGATCTCAGAAAAAGACATTTCAAACTACTTCAAACACTGCGGATATACCTCAATTTAAAATCAAAATGCCATAACTGCACAATCCTATTAATAAATTTAATGCTAACAGGCTCTAGTAAAGGTTTGGTTTATGCTATGACGTTTTGTAGTTGTTTCTGTTTTGCTGCGTTTTTGATTTCTAACGCGATTCGTTTACCCATGTACATATTTTCACCGTATCGTAAATAAGCATAAGGTGATGTGCCTATACCAACGTTTGTTCCTGCTACGATGCGTGCTGAAATTTCAAAAGTATAGATTTTGAGGTCGTCAGTGATTACTGTTTCAAGACAAAATGGTCCAATAATTCCGGGCGGTGCGAGTTCCATGGCTTTTTTATGTACTGCCTCACCCATACGCATAATTTCAGGCAGCAAGGATTCACGGATAACTATGGGAAAGTTTCCAACTACAGTATATGTTGGAATAACACCGATTTCAAGTTGTTCTGAGGCAGGGATTTTCCCGATGGAATCAACAGCTGTTTCATATCTCCTATCCATAGAGAGTAGTTCAACGTCACTATTTATAATGCTGCTAAAATAGCTTGGATACACGTTTACGCCTATCACGTATTCTTGCAGGTGAACTGTTTCTATGTCTTGTCGAGTAATTAAGCCACGTTTAACCATTTCGTCAGCTTTTTTGTAGAACCCTTTAGCAGAATTAGCAAGGAAGTAACCTCTACCCCCTTTTGCACCCTGTAATTTTGCAATAACAAGACAATCTATATCATCGGGTGATGAAAAAGTTGCAGGTAACTGTAAACCTGCTTTATGCAGCCATTCTTCTTGGCTTTTGCGGTTAACTTCCCAGTGTAACAGTTTACGATTTCCCAACATAGGCACTTTGAGGCTACTTGTAAGTTGTTCAGTGCTTAGGTAAGCAGTAAAGGAGCCGTGGGGGATTAGAATTACGTTAAGACTACGTAGGCGTTCTTGTAAAGCTTCATTAAGAAGTTCTGTAAAGTCTTTTACAATTATAAGTTCATCAACAACAGGATATTTTTGGTACATTATAGCGTCTTTTTCTTTACAGATACAGACAGTTCGCAGGCCTTCCTCTTTTGCGCCTTTAAAAATGTTAAGGGATGAGTGAGAACCTAAAGTGCAGACTGCAAGCTTTGACTGGTCATATTTGTCTATGATTTTTTGGATATCTTGGATGTCTATCATGTAACCACTTCAGATAAGCGACCTTTACGCAGAGCACGTTTAATTTCCATGGCAACACGTTTACCTGGACCAACTTCAACACCGTATTTGTACTTCATATAAGGTGAAGTGGACTCAACACAGGGGCAGCCGGGAACACGGGGACTTACATCAAATACGCGGAACTCTAAATCTTTAGTAACAGCACCCTGCAAAGCGAATAAGCCAATCATTCCAGGAGGATACTCTTTACTGCAGACAGAGACAAATTTTTCAGCTACTTCAAAGATTTTTTCCAGTTGACTCTCACGCATAGTTACACCCTGATGACCAATTTCGATGTTCTGCGCGGGAATTTTCAGCTCAAGCTGCTCTTGAGCAGGCATATCCAAAACTCCATCAAGATCCGTTTGAATACGCCTATCAAAACCTAAAAGATCAATCTCATCATTTAACGGCGAATAGAAATAGTTCGCATTAAACTTGGCACCGATTACATATTCCTCTATAACGGCTTGGTCAAGTGCTTCTTGGGTAATTATACCTGCGTTTAAACGTTTTTCTGCTTCCCGCTGATACTCCGCATAACTTGAAGCATAAAAGAAAGCGCGCTCAATAGAACGATTTTTCTCAGGAACTTTAATTATTGCAGGACAATCTATCTCTTTAGGAAACTTTATACCACGCGGCAACTCTATACCAGCCTCTCTTAGAAGCCACAGCTGATTTCTAGGTGCAGTACGCTCCTCAGTTTTCAATAAATACCTATTGCCCATCAGTGGAACAGCAAAATTCTGCTCAACAGCTTCACAACCCGCATAAACGCTAAAAGAACGGTTAGGCACAAAAACCGTGTTGAACTCTACAAGTTTTTTAACAGTTTCAGGCCGAGTGATGTCTTTAAAATTATCAAGATATATAATTTTATCAAAGATGTTACGGTAGTAGCGAACATACGTTTTCTCACGCCCATTCTGACAGACAACAACCGTCTTGAAACCTTCCTGCTTAGCACCTGCAGCTATTTCAAGAGCAGAGTGACTACCTAAAACACCAATGTGCACCTTATCAGGGTTATAACCCTCAATAACTTGGCTTATTTGTTTTTGCATGCTCATTCTACTTCACTCACACATTTCCCAATACTTACTAATAACATTGATGAATCAAACAAGTCGACCCGCTACCTCAGTAACAACAGGCAAAACAGCCACCTCCGCTACAGGTAAACTATTTACACATCACACTGTTTGAAACCTCAAAGACTGATACTAATCAAATAAAATACTAATTTTTCCCTTATATCACTTTAGTCACAACAAAAAATAATGTTACGAAACAACTGCCCTTTTGAAGGGTACAGTAGACTAGTTTAAATTCTATATCCTAATATGTTGTTTGTTATGACGTATGGTGTGGCTTTCAGAGAAGCCGTCCTATCTTTTAGAAAAAAGGCACACAATAAAACAGGTCTGTGAAACCTTTAACATCCCAAAAAAAATCTAACACAACTGGACAAACCTACAGCAACAAACAGGTTCACTCCAACCAAAAAAACACGGTCCACGCAAAAGAAAAATCAACCCCTAAAAACTACGACAATACATAGAAAAACACCCAGACACCTACTCAAAGAAATTGCGGAGTAATTTAACGTTAAACCTTCCTCCATGTACAACGTCTTAGTTAAACTAAAAATAACCCGTAAAAAATCACTCATGTATAGTGAAAAATCAGAAACCGACAGACAAGTCTTCCTAGAGGCTCTTTCTAAAATTCCAGAGGAAAAACGCTCTTATATTGATGAATGGGGTATTAAAAAAGCACTATTACGTGAATATGGGCGTGCGTCCAAAGGAAGACGGGTTGAAGATACCGGGCGTGGGTGAGCATTTCATCGTGTAAATGTTGGGGTGGATTGTTTGAGGCAGGGTAGTGGCGCCGCTTTGTTGTGAGCGCTCT
>JAITCR010000168.1 GCA_031282985.1 Nitrososphaerota archaeon
TGTTTTTGATGGTGCTTTTGAAGGTCGCTGCCCTTCAAAAAGAAGGGCAGCTCAATTATATAAATGCGTTAACAACCTTCAAAAAGAAGGGCAGCTCAATTATATAAATGCGTTAACAACAATGAAAAAAATTTAGATTCGCAGTATTACTTTTTCTGTGTACTTGCTTAGTTTGTTTGCGAATTCATCTATGACTTCTGGCGCGTAACGTTGTAGCTTTTGGTAGTGCTTGTCTGGAGCGTTTTCTGGCATAAATTGTTGTAACGCATGAATTTTGGAGCCTTCGGAGAGTTTGCATATTTGTTCTATATTTTGTAATGTGACAAGCTCAGGAACGATGGTTGTGCGAAATTCGTATGGTACTTTGTCCTCTTTGAGTATCTCTATGCTTTTCTGCAAGTTGTTAGTATCTTGTGCACCTAATTGTTCATATTTTTCTAGACATGTCTTAATGTCTAAGGCTACGTAATCTACAATGTTTAGACATACTCCAAGTACGTCTGGGTAGAATCCATTCGTGTCTAACTTTACAAAAAAGCCTCTATCTTTTAATTTAGCAAGGAATTTTGGCAGTTCCTTGTGCATACATGGCTCTCCCCCTGTAATAACTATGGCATCAACATACTTTTTGCGTTCTTCCAAAATTTCTAATATGGTTGCTTCTTGTAAAAATGGCGGTTGGGGGTTAGTGGCTATTTCCCAGTTGTGGCAGTATGCACAGTGTAGATTGCATCCGGGAGCGAATAGTACACTGGCTACTTTGTCTGGGTAGTCTAGTAAGCTTGTTTTTTGTAACCCACTAAATTTCATTTATCCTTTTTCACCTATTGTGTCATCGGAGCTGTTGTGATAGTGTTTGAACGGTCAAAGGTTTTGCGTATGGAAAACTCTGCCTGCTTTCCATTATTCCATTGGTCAACTGGACGTAGGTAGCCAACGACGCGACTGTAGATTTCACTGTATGCGCCACAGGTTGGACAGTTTTTATGCTCTCCTGTGGTGTAGCCATGATTGGGACATATGCTGAAGGTGGGTGTTAGAGTAAAGTAGGGAATGTTTGTGTTATGTGCTACTTTTTTGACTAATTCAGCGGCTGCTTTCCATGATGATAAACGTTCGCCTAGATATATATGGAAATTAGTTCCACCTGTATAGAGCGGCTGTAGAGTATTTTGATGCTCTAAAGCTTCAAAGAGATCTCCTACAAAATCAACTGGTAGCTGCGACGAATTAGTGTAGAATGGCTCTGCCTGCTCTCTTTGAACATGTTTTTGATTAGCAAACACTATGTCACGATAACGTTTCTGATCAATACGCGCTAAACGATACGCTGTGCCCTCTGCAGGAGTAGCTTCCAAATTATAGATATCCCCTGTTTCTTCTTGATATCTACTTATACGATTACGCATAAAATTCAAAGTCCTTATCGCAAACGCATGCCCATCTTTAGAGGCAATATTTTGCCCAAGCAGATTTAAAACCGCCTCATTAATGCCCACAATGCCAATTGTCGAGAAATGATTCTTCCAATATTTACCATACCTCTCTTTGATATTGCGAAGATACCGTTTAGAATACGGATATAGCCCTTTCTCAGTGAAACCTTCCAACACTTTACGTTTAATTTCTAAACTCAACTTAGCTATATCCATAAGGTCGCCTAATTTCTCAAAAAACTCGTCCTCATCCTTCGAAAGGTAACCCGCCCTTGGAATATTTAACGTAACCACACCGATGCTGCCTGTTAATGGATTAGCACCAAAGAAACCACCGCCACGTTTACGTAACTCTCGGTTGTCAATACGTAAACGACAGCACATGCTACGTACATCTTCAGGGTTTAAGTCACTGTTTATGAAATTGCTAAAGTTAGGCACACCATATTTGGCTGTAACTTCAAATATTGCCTGTGCAACAGGGGAGTCCCAGTCAAAGTCTTTTGTAATGTTATAAGTCGGAATTGGAAAAGTAAATACTCTGCCTTTTGAGTCACCTCGGGCCATAACTTGAGCGAAGGCTATGTTGAGCATTTCCATTTCTTTAGTCATGTCACCATATGTATCTTTTGTTACTTTTCCATTGAAGACAATGGCTTCATTTTTCATGAATTCTGGAACTACTAAATCTAATGTAAGGTTAGTGAAAGGTGTTTGGAAGCCGACACGTGTGGGAACGTTCATGTTAAAGAAGAATTCTTGTAGTGCTTGTTCAACATCTCTTTGGTTTAAATTGTCATAGCGAATAAATGGTGATAGGTAAGTGTCAAAGTTGCTAAATGCTTGCGCACCAGCTGCTTCTCCCTGTAGGGTGTAGAAAAAGTTTACAATATGTCCTAATGCGGTGCGAAAATGTTTAGCTGGTTTGCTTTCAATTTTTCCTGAAACACCACCAAAACCTGAAACTAGTAAGTCATTTAGATCCCAGCCGACACAGTAGGGTCCAAGAACCCCTAAGTCGTGAATGTGTATATCACCTGAAAAGTGTGAGTCAGAAATTTTCGGTGGATAAATACGGCTTATCCAGTACTTGGCAATTACTGTAGATGAGAGATAATTGTTTAAACCTTGAAGTGAGTAACTCATGTTGCTGTTCTCTTTAACTCGCCAGTCCTCAACTTCTAAGTATTGATCGACAAGATCTGCAGAGCTTAACAATGCGGCTAACTCACGCATGTCGTTGTGCTGCTTGCGGTAGAGGATGTATGCTTTTGCAGTAGAAGCGTGTCCTTTTTCAATTAATTGCTTTTCAACAAGATCTTGTACTTCTTCAACTGTAGGAACACCATCTTCACCATATTGTTTGTTTAATATAGCTACTACTTCATCGCTTATGCGTTTAGCCTGTTCTTGATCTTTTCCGCCAACTGATCTGGCAGCTTTCCAAATGGCCTGTGTAATACGTTCTTGGTCAAAATGTTCTAATTTACTATCACGCTTTAATACAAACTTCATTGTTTTTCCACTTCCATAAGTAAACGCCCAAAATCTTCGGGTTCTTCAAATTTTTTATAAACAGATGCAAATCTTATGTAAACGACATGGTCTGCCTTTTTGAGGTATTTCATGACTAAGTCACCAATTTCTTGTGATGAAACCTCTTCGGAGCCTTTCATCATTAAGTCTTGCCGTATTTGTCCAGCTAACTCGTTAATTTGAGCCATTGTTACAGGCCTTTTTTCACATGCTTTCTGTAGACCACGAATTATTTTGTTAACGTCAAAACGCTCAAGTCTGCCGTCTTTTTTGCGTACCATTACCTCTATTGTTTCAACATACTCATATGTCGTGAAGCGTTTGCTACAGTTAATGCATTCTTTTCGTCGACGTGTAGTGTTATCTGGAGAATCGCGTGTTTCAAGAGTTTTAAAGTTTTCAGAGCTACAGTAAGGACATTTCATGAAATTCACGTGTTATATAGTGTTAACAAACTTCCTTAGTACACTATACTTAGCGCATATTTAAATCGTTTACACATTATCCATAAAATAAACCCAACCTTTTTAAATGGTGGTTCGTGAAAAATAGACAAGTTTAAAGAAAACAAAAACGCTAAAAACAAGCCCTTTACGGTAAATAACCATATATGCCCAAAATGGTTCAAAACTTACCTCAGACAACTACTACGCTACTTTCTGGGTTTTACAATCAAATAGCCCTTATCAATTAACCAATGATGAAACTGATATGTAGTAAATAAGCAACCCGCCGCACAAGTCTTACGAACTTTTTCATACTCTACCGAACCTTCTTTATGACTATTAAGCTTCACTTGAATGGAACACTTAACATCATTACAATACTCTCTACGCTTATACTCAACAAAACCGTTTAACGCCATAGTCATCAACTTGCATACCTTCAACTATACATATAAGCCTTATTTTTTAAAAATACTTGAACGTTTATACTGCAATTAAACTGCGTATTTATCTATAACATCTACTGTATATGAAAATATCTTTTCTATTAGGCTTACCTTTTTAGTTTCAAGGGTTCTATTTTAGTATGCGTAAAGTGTATCTTTTAGGTGGCGAAAGCATCCGTAAACGTGACGGTGAAAAAGTTAACCAACAAGCTTTTATTGATACTGGTGGGTCACCTGAAGTTCTAGTTTTTTCTTGGGCAAGAGCAAATTTTGACCAGATATATCAACGACAAAAAATGATCCATAGCTACCTGCGATATTTAGGTGCTAATAACGTAACTATTGCTGACTACTCAACATCCACACAAGAACTTCAAGAAAAAATCAGACAAGCTGATCTTATATATTTAACTGGAGGTAGTCCAAGCATTTTAATCGAGCGGTTCAAACACCGAAAAGTGGATACTTTGTTGAAAAATTTTGACGGTGTAATTATTGGCCGAAGCGCTGGTGCACTTGCATTATGCAAAAAATGTGTCGTAACTATTAGAGCCACTAAACAGGTCAAAATAATTGACGGCCTGGGCCTGATTGATTTAACAATGAGCGCCCATTATAATCGTAAAAAAGATGAGCAATTAAAGAAACTTTCTATGGGTGAACAAATTTTTGCGGTCCCAAAGGGTTCAGCACTGGTTTACAACGAGACGAATGTTTTGTCCTGTAATAATCGAGTAATTTTGTTTGAAAACGGCGAACGTGACGTTATACTATAGACTGCTTTACACAATTATTTATGGCATAATTATGCAATCAATTCTCAAACTTGATTTTTACCAAAATTTTTATCGACTCCAACTGCTCACGACGGTTTACATCAATGTCAACACCACGACCTTCAACATAAGGCGTTGCAGCACGTATGACCTCTTTAACCTCATCTGGCAATCCGGCAGCTTCTGCACAAGTAACGACTTTCTCACCTAAAATAATCCGTACACGGAAACAACCCTTTAGTGGAATAAAGAAGAGCAAATTTCGTTTTTCACTTATGAGCTTAAAACACCAACCAGAAGCCTTACCGTAATACTTCCATTCTCCTGTTATATTCGGATACTTGGCTTTAACATAACTTTGCAATTCATCCCATATAACATACGTGTCTACAAGGACAGCAGCAACCATACTGCTATTTGGCATTACCATTTTGTCATCAAAAACACTAACAACCATTTAAACACACAGCATGCATCATTATTGAAGAATAAGTAGCGATGAATCACTGCGGTTTGCCGCCTAGACTCCGCCTGAGACTTCAGACCCTACACTCATACCCGTGCCCCCTTGAGCGCATAACGTCCAAACTTAGGTTGCTCTCTCCCGAGCCTAGCCAGGTTCGCCTGGTAGACAACGAAATAACTCCCCTACGGAAGCTACCCATTGACCGCCAGCCCCAAAGGACGGATAATCAACGTTTCGGAAAGAGAAACTCAGGCGGCCTTTGACGTCTCATCCGCAGATGTCAGCCCGTCATGTAGAGGATTTACGGAAATAATGGACCCCTGACCCACCGCCTAAGATCCATCGCCGCACTCTAAAAAGAAGAAGGAACATTAAAACTTTCCCAGTAAACAACATTATTGTCTTCCAAATGCAGCTGCCTTTTTTAACACTTTAGCAGTCGTCTCTAATTCTTTTAGCATAACAGTGGTGTTGTTAATGTTTTTCTGCACTATGTTTATGAACGCGCTACCTACAATTGCAGCATCTGCACCTGCTTTGATAACTTTTTGAACATGCTCTGGCTGAGAAATGCCAAAGCCAACAGCTAGAGGAATTTTTTTAGCAGTAAATAGTTGAATTCTCTGTATCAATTGTATTGTTGAGTCTTCTAATGTGGTGTTTGCACCAGTAACGCCGAAACGCGAAATTAAATACAGAAAACCCGATGATACAGAAACAATTCTTGTTAACCGCTCATTTGATGTAGACGGAGCTACAAGAAAAATCGTATTTAAATCGTAGTTATTTGCAGTTTTTTTAAAATCAATTGCTTCTTCAACTGGTAAATCGGGCACAATAAAACCATTAACACCACACACTTTAGCTGATGTTAAAAACTTGTCAATACCAATGCGAAATACTGAATTATAGTATGTCATTATAACTATTGGTATGTCATGTCTTATTTTAATTTCTTTGACAATTTCTAACACTCTCATTGATGTGGTGCCAGCATTTAGTGCACGTAGACTTGCTGCCTGAATTGTTGGTCCATCAGCAATAGGGTCAGAAAATGGCAACCCAAGTTCAAGTATGTCTACACCGCCATAAATTAAGGCGTCAGCTATTTTTAGGGTTGTTTCTGGTGTAGGATCTCCAGCAGTTATGTAGCCTATGAGGCAGCCTTTTTTGTTTTTGTGGTTGTTTTCGAAGACTTGTTTTATGGTGTTCATATTTTTGCCCCTGTGAATTCTGCTATGGTTTCCACGTCTTTATCTCCGCGTCCAGATAAAGTGACTACAATTGATTGTTTTTTGCTCATTTGCGGCGCAATTTTTATTGCATGTGCAAGTGCATGGGATGACTCTAACGCGGGTAGAATGCCTTCAGTTTTACATAACAATAAGAATGTGTCAACAACTTCTTTGTCTGTGGCTGAAACATATTTTGCACGTTTGAGTGTTTTAAGGAAAGCATGTTCTGGTCCAACGCCTGGGTAGTCTAAGCCTGCTGAAATGCTTGTTGTGTTTTTTATCTGTCCGTTATCATCTTGTAGAATGTATGTGTGCATGCCATGAAATATTCCTTCATAGCCTGCTGTAAGTGTTGCCGCATGTTTACCCGTTTCTATACCTTCGCCTGCTGCCTCTACACCGTAGAGTTCAACTTCTATGTCATCTTCAAAGGGGTAAAATGTGCCCATGGCATTGCTTCCACCACCTACACAAGCTACTAACGCGTCTGGTAGATGGCCTTCTTTTTGTTGAAATTGTTGCCTGATTTCTTTTCCTATTACACTTTGAAAGTCCCTAACCATCATTGGGTAGGGATGTGGACCCATTGTTGAACCTATCAAGTAATATGTGGATTCAATATTAGTCACCCAGTCTCGAAAAGCCTCATTAATAGCGTCTTTAAGTGTTTTTGAGCCAGAATCTACTGGATGCACTTTAGTGTCTAAAAGTTTCATACGAAAAACATTCAATTTTTGACGTTCACAGTCTTCAGTACCCATATATACTTCAGCTTTTAAACCCAAAGCCGCACAAGCGATCGCTGTAGCTACACCATGCTGCCCTGCCCCCGTTTCAGCAATTACACGAGTTTTACCCATGCGCTTTGCAAGCAACACCTGCCCAAGAGTGTTGTTAATTTTATGAGCTCCACCATGCGCCAAATCTTCACGTTTTAAATAAATCCTTGCCCCCCCCAATATACGTGTTAAATTCTCTGCAAAATACAGCGGCGTTGGTCTGCCAACAAAATCCGCCAAATAACAATCAAGCTGCTTTTGAAAATCTGGATCTCTTTTGGCTTTATCGTAGGCCACTTCAAGTACATTAATTGCATCCATTAAAACTTCTGGAACGAATTTACCTCCAAATTTTCCGTATTTCCCATCATGTGGGTAACTGCTTATTTTCATGCGTCTACAAACTCCCTGACTTTTTCTTCAATACTTTCTGCTAACATTACACTTGAGCCTATAAGGAAAGCAGACACGCCCATCTGGCTTAAAAAACGCAGATCCGCTGATGTATTAATGCCACTTTCACTTACAATAACAGTGTCTCCAAAATTGTTTGATTTAAGAATTTTTTTGGTAGTGTTTAAGTCTATTTTCAAGTCCGCAAGATTTCGATTGTTTATACCAATTATATCTGCATTTGTTTTTCTAGCGGCTTTAAACTCTTTTTCTGTGTGAACTTCAAGCAGAACTTCAAGACCATTTGCCTGTATATGCTCTATCATGCTGTCAAGGTCACTTTCGCCATATCCTCGGTCATAAAGTGCTTTAATCAAAAGAACTGCATCTGCACCAATGTGAGCTGCAGCGGTAACTTGTATCTGGCTCAAAATTATATCTTTCATTAACAATGGCAGCTTTACTGCCATACGAACATCTGAGAGCGTATCTATTGAACCTTTAAAATGCCTCGGCTCAGTTAACACTGATATCGCTGTTGCTCCCCCCCTCTCCATACATCTGGCAATTTCTGCTACATCTACACCTTCACGTATAATCCCAAGCGATGGTGAGGACAGCTTAATTTCAGTTATCACCGGATTTCTATTACATTCAAGTATCGCCCTTTTAAGACTCAAGTGTAGACTGGGCGCAGATTTAAAATAATCATAATATCCGTTGTCAATTGTTGCTTGCGCATCAAAACCCAAGGTGTCATAAAAATCACTCATAATGACTCTAACTCCTCAAGACTCTCTAAACTACCGCCAGAAATAACAATTAACTCTTTTAACTTATTGTAAGCTGCACCACTTAAAATAGACTCTTTAGCAACTTGCATAGCTTCTGCAAAATCGTCTGCTTTACCACCTACGATAATGCCTGCTGCACTGTTAACTAAAACCATCTCCACTTTAACATCACACAAATTCTGGTCTACTAATATATGATAAATTGTTTTAGCGCTCTCTTCCACACTTGAAACCTTTAAATCAGCAGCCTGTGCTCGTTTTACACCAAAAAATTTTGGGCTAACTTCTAACTCATGAATTTGACCTTGTTTTAAATAGGCAATGCATGTTTTGCCTAACGTTGAAACTTCATCCAGACCATTTAAACCATGAACAACCATTGCCTTCTCGCAACCAAGCTTGTTAAGCACGTTGGCTAAGGGTCTGATAAGCTTTAAGTCATAAACACCAAGCAAATGCCCCGTAGCATTTGCAGGGTTAGTTAACGGCCCTAGTATGTTAAAGACAGTGTGTATGCCTATCTCTTTACGTGATTGAATTGCAAACTTCATAGCAGGATGAAATGCAGGTGCAAACATAAAGCCAACACCTACTTTTTCAATCGCCGTTTGCACAGTTTGGGGCGTCATGGTTAAGTTTAGACCCAGTTTTTCAAGAACGTCTGCACTGCCGCTGTTGCTTGTTACTGCACGATTTCCATGTTTGGCAACTGGCACACCTGCACCTGCAATCACAAATGCTGCTGCAGTGCTCACATTGAAAGTTTTAATTTTGTCTCCACCTGTACCACAAGTGTCTACAAGTCTGCCCTGCACTTTTGGTTTAATTTGATGACATTGACTCCTCATTACACTGGCAAACGCGATGAGTTCTTCAATTGATTCCCCTTTAATTCGCAGTGCTGTTAGAAGAGCACCTGTTTGAGCATTTGTTACTTCCCCTGTCATGACTCCCTGCATAACTTGTGTAGCTTCATTAAGTGAGAGATCTGTGCCTTCAATGAGTTTTTGGATGTAATTCTGTATCATAGATTTCTACCCTCAATAAAGTTACGTATGATTATTTTGCCATCTTGACACAGAATAGATTCAGGATGAAACTGGACACCATAAATCGGATATTTAACATGACGTATGCCCATAATTTCTCCATCATCTATAGCTTCTGCGGTAACCTGTAGACAATTTGGAATTGAGCCACGTTCACCTACAAGTGAATGATAACGTGTAGCTGAAAAAGGGTTACGTACACCTGTAAAAAGCGCTTCACCATCATGTTTAACGATACAAGTTTTACCATGCATGAGTTTTTTAGCGTTAACCACCTTACCACCATAAGTACAAATTATCCCCTGATGACCCAAACAGACCCCAAGTGTAGGAATACTGCGACTTAACGTTTGTAGAATTGCCTTACACACACCAAAACATTTTTCGTCCTCAGGAGTACCTGGACCCGGCGAAATAACAATACGATCAGGCTCCAGTTCAACAAACTCCTGCAAACTCATATGATCATTCCTATAAACTAGCGTTTCTACACCTATTTCCCCTATATACTGCACAAGATTGTAAACAAATGAATCATAATTATCAATAACCAAAACCTTCAACTCAAACGCCCCCAAATGACTGCGTTTTAAGTGCTTTCATTAACGCTTTAGCCTTATTTTCAATCTCAAACCACTCACGTTCAGGAACTGAATCTGCAACAACACCTGCACCTGCCTGCATGAAAGCTTGATCTTTATCAGCAAACAGAGTCCTAATTGTTATTGCAAAATCCGCATTACCATTACACGAAAAATAACCCACCGCACCAGCATAAGGCCCACGCTGTGAAAACTCTAACTCATCGATAATTTCCATCGCCCTAACTTTTGGCGCACCAGAAACAGTACCTGCTGGAAAAACAGCACGTAATGCATCAAAACTCTCTAAATTATCCCGCAATTCACCAACTACTTGAGATACAATATGTTGTACATGACTGTACTGATGAACTTTCATAAACTCTGGCACATTTACACTTCCAAACTTGGAAATTCTCCCTACATCATTTCGAGCTAAATCCACAAGCATAATATGCTCAGCTCGCTCTTTAGGGTCTGAAAGCAGCTCATTGGCTAAACGAATGTTTTCTGCTTCATCCTGTGTAACTCGAGTGGTTCCTGCAATCGGAAAAGTTTCAACCATACGATTATCCACACGAACAAGCATTTCAGGACTAGCACCAACAATTTGACAATCGCCTGATTTGTAATAATACATGTATGGTGAAGGGTTAATGCAACGTAAAGCTTGATAGAACGGAATTAGAGAGCCTTTAAATTGAAATTGATAACGTTTTGAGAGAACAACCTGAAAAATGTCACCTGCAGTTATGTACTCTTTAGCCTTTTCAACTGCCTTTTCAAAACGTTCTTTTGAAATGTTAACTGTCGGTTCAGAAAATTCAAGAGTGCCATCGTTAATGGTTTTTTTGAGAACTTTTTTAACCTCTTGTAGTCTGTTTTCCTCTTGAAAATAGTAGAAAGCTATTTGTTGAGTATGGTCAAATATGAAACCATCATCATAAACGCCCATTTCAACATCTGAGAAGCCTGTATCAAATTTGGTTTGGGGTAGTTTTTCCCAGTACCGCACCGCGTCAAATGAAATATATCCTACGGCTCCTCCAACAAAACGGAATTCACGGTTGTGAACTGTTTTGGGTTTTAATGTTTCTTGAATTAGATTGAGTGGGTCTGTGATTTTTTGTCGGGTTTTTTTGCCTGTTTTATTGTTGGTGATGGTTGCTTGTCCGTTTTTAGCCTGTATTGTTGTTGTTGGTGAAAAACCTATAAATGAGTATTGAGCTAGTTTTTTTGGGCCTTCTATGGATTCTAGAAAATATGTGTTTTTGTAGTGTGTTTGAAGTTTTGAAAAAATGTCAAATGGTTGTCTATTGTAGGCGATTTTTTTGTAGGTTATAGTGTTATTTTGTTTAGTTGTTTTGGGCTTTTGTGTGCCAAAGGTAATTCCTCATTTATTTATGCTCCTATACATTCAGAAGTATGCAATAACGCTTTATTTAAAGCTTATCTGCACATAAATGTACATTTAACGATTGAGTGCGCTACTCATCCAATCAAAATATCCCTTAGAACCATCAACAATAGACACCGCAAGAATTTCAGGCACATCATAACTATGCAAAGCTATAATCCGGCTCTCTAAAGTAACAAACAAGTCTGCCCTTGCTTTCATGACCATTAAACACTCTTCAGCTGAATCAACTTTTCCATTCCAATGAAAATATGACGACACCGAACCAATTATGTTAGCACACGCAATCAACCGCTCATTTAACAAAACATGCGCAATTTTCTCTGCTTCTACCTTATTGGCTGTTGTAACATACACCATCACAAAGTCATTCAAGAATGATATCTCCTATTACTCTGTAGAAGTTGGCAAATAAAAGTTTACTTGACTTTTACAACCTAAAATCCCGAAAAATATAATTATGCTGACGCAATGAGGCATATATGCCGTTAAAATTGAATTTGCGAGCGAATTCACGGGGTTCTAACATTTTTAAACTAGTTATAATTACGTGTAATATAACTATGTCATGGTGCCTGATAACTGTTAATTTACCCGTAAATCCCGTTTCAACTGTTTTACGCACCCCAATACTTTGACGTAGTTACACTCCACAGAATTTGGTCATGTCCTAAGTTAAGTGAAATAGTAGCTCTCTTTTAAAGAACCAAAAGTTTATGACCAAACCAACAACAATTTTATGCATAAAAGACGATTTTAAAAACCCAATACCTCCCCC
>JAITCR010000057.1 GCA_031282985.1 Nitrososphaerota archaeon
GGTTCTGTAAAAGATAGTTTTGTTGGTTGTGGTTGGAGTAAAATTGGGTTAAAAAATCGGGAAAAATAAAAAAATTTACAATCGCACCTTGTCAGGGCAAAAAGGCTTTTACATAGAAATAATAAGTACTAAGGTCTACTATATTTTCTGTTTGTCTATTTCAAAAAATGAGCGGCAGGTAGAGGAAAAATTAACAGATAAACAAGATGTTTTGTTAAATTGAATGTTTCATAATTTTGTTCAACTAAATTTTTAGCGCGGTTAAAGTAATTTGTCGATACTTTTTTATAGCCTTATCAAAATTTTAACCCAAAAGGGCAGGTTATGCAGAATGATAAAAAAAGTTGCATTTGTTGTCTTTCTTGTTTCTGCCTTTTTGTTGTGCAGTTGTTTGTTTTCTGAGTTAGCTGTAGCTCAGAAAACTGTAGATACAATTACAGGTTTGAGTATGCCTTTCCAAGTTGCTGTTAACCCTAATGGTGTATATACGTATGTTACATGTGGTGGTACGGGTTCTGTTTGGGTTGTAGATACAGCAACAAATGAGGTATCCTCTAAGATAACGGGTGGAAATGACCCGTTTGGCATGGATTTTACACCTGATGGTAAATACCTCTACATTACAAATGGTGGCAGTGACACTGTTTGGGTTGTAGACACGACTACAAATATTGTGGTAAAAACCATACCTGTTGGAAATGGTCCTCATGGGTTAGCTATAACACCTAACGGTGATTATGCGTATGTTACAAACTTTGGCAGTCACACTGTAACTGTGATAAATATTGCTCTTAACAAGGCTGTAGGTAATGTAATTGTTGGAAGTAATCCTCAAGGTGTAGCTTTTACACCTGACGGCAAATACGCCTATGTTGCAAATTTTGGCATTGGAACAGTTTCTGTAATAGAAACAGCTACCACCAACATGATAGCAACGATACATGTTGAATCAGGCCCCGTGGACATTACTATAACACCTGACGGCAAACACGTGTATGTATCAAACTCGGGCAGCGGCTCAATATCAGTAATTAACACAGAAACAAACACTGTAACATTTACTATTAGAGGTTTTTTGCAGCCTTTTGATATTGCTATAACATCTGATGGCACAACAGCTTATGTTGCAAATGGTAGTGGTGATTGGATATCAATAGTAAATATTGTAACAAATCAGATAATCGGTAAAGTAACCGTTGGAAAAGGCCCCTATGGAGTGGCTTTAACACCTGATGATGCATATGCTTATGTTGTAAATTTTTACGGCCCAACACTCTCAATAGTTAACTTAGACAAAACCAAAGACCCAAACAGTACACCACCACCCACAGTAACGTCACCGCCAATTGTAAGTCGGTTTCTCATACCCGCTTTGGATAGTAGTGTCAATTTTGCAGTAGATAGCACTTACGCAAGTGCAACACTTAAAGATAACATGTGGATTTTTACCGATTTATACATTGTTGAATCGTCGTTGTTGTTTGAGCGGTTTGAGGTTTTAACCCAAAATACTGATTTGACAATTATTTCATGCACGACTGTTCGTACTTTAGAATTTCAAAGCATAAAGCTGGATTACACAGTTAATGGTAAAGGTAGCCAAGTTTTAAATTTTGGTCCACCTCCTGAAAAAAACAGACATATCAAATGGAACGTTATATACAACAACGTCTCTTTAGAAGAAGGCAAAGATTGGATTGTTTCAGACAATAACCAAACAATCACCATAAATAGCACAAACATTAATGGCGCTAAAGTATCTGTTAATCGATATTACTTTTCAGACTCCTTTGATAAACCAGAGTTAGCATTTATTGAACAACATTTAGTAACTATTGTAATAGGCGCTACTTTAATAACAGTACTAACTATGGCAGTTTTTATCAAAATAAAAAACAAAGAACCAAAAAAAGGAGACCCCCAATAAAATGTCATGGGAGCTCCCTATTAACATTGTATTACCCGCATTAACAGCTATAATAGTTCTAGGAATTTTTCTTACACTAAAATTAACAAAAAACAAAACACACAGCATAAGCACCCTTAAGACTATTCATACAAATAATCGTAATCCCCATAATGTTTCTAGGCCTAATAATAGGCCCCTTCAACACACCCCTATGGCAACCCATGGGAACCTCACCCCGTAGCCTGCTATTTGGAGCAGACTTTTTTGGAACCCAATTCCCAGACGGCCTAACAGTACCATTTATGGCCTGCTATTACTCTAACGGACGCACCGTCACATGCGGCTTATGGCAACTACAAGCATACATTTTCCCATACTACAACTACGCAAACGGATACGACGCCATTTACTCCATAGCAGGAATAGAAAAAATAGCCATGGTCATAGCTTTACTTATAAGTGCTTCAGTAATTTTTGGCAAAGCCGTCTGCGGATGGATATGCCCCTTTGGCCTTTACATGGACATACTAACACGAACTCGTAAAACCTTCCGCTTTCGACATTCACACATTTCAGACAAGTCAAATACCAAAATCGCACAACTACGCTACGTCGCCCTCACATCAGCCCTAATTATTAGTGTTATCCTCTCATCTTACGCAATTTTTGGCACTGAACTTATCACGGGCACCACACCTGCGGGACCCACAGGACAATCAGGTTACAGCGGAGCACTCAATGAACCCTTCTGCCTAATTTGCCCCATGCGACCCTTATGCATAATAGTCGAATGCAGCGTGGGCTTAATGAAATTCTCATGCATAACAGATATAGCATCTGAATCCCCACTTTGGATATCAAGCTTCTATATCTCATCACTAAACCTAATCATACTTATCATAATAACAATCTTAGCCCTAATACATAGACGCATCTTTTGCAGAATCTGCCCCGTAGGCGGACTAATCTCCCTATTTAGCACTTTCACACCATTCAAACAAATTGTCCTAACAAAATTAAAGAAAAACGAACAAAAATGCACCAAATGCGGCATCTGCAAACGCGTATGCCCAACACAAGCCACAGACGTTTACGAAAAGAAAGGCGGCGACGTAACAGAGTCTAAATGTATTCTTTGTGCAAGATGCGTTGAAACATGCCCCTACAAAGGAGCCTTAAGCATAAAATTCGCAGAAAAAACAGTCATAGAATCACGAAACTGGCTAGAATAACACCCACAAGGAGTATTACTATAGACTTCTTGCGAAACTAAAATAAGTCGTTATGTTGTTTGTTTTGATTTATAGGTGATCGTGTGAAGTTTGAAACTTTGGTTGGTTATTGTGATGAAAAGTTTCGTCGGATAACTGGT
>JAITCR010000163.1 GCA_031282985.1 Nitrososphaerota archaeon
TTTCAATGATGGTGGAAAGTGTTTGCAGCACAATAACCGACATTGTTTGCGTGCAAAATAACATAAAAATGAAGATTTCTCCAAAGCACATATAGTTAATGAAAAACTAAACTGCTATAACCCAAACTGCAAAACCTTAAACCACAGATTTAAAGATGATAAAGAAACAAGCATGTGTTAAGCGATTTGTATGGTTTTATTTAACGATACCAAAACGTTACGTTCAATAGCTCGTTTACGGCTGCTGATTTCAGACTGTAAATCCCGATACTCCCGAGTTTTAACTGCTTCATGTGCTTCTATACTTGTTTTTCTGGCCTTAAGTTGACTTGTCTGATCTTCAAAGACAGAGATGTTTTGTTTAACTTCATCCATGTGTGCAGAAGCTAAAAGTTGATTTTTTTGAATTGACAACATTTTACTCTTTTCTTGCACGATAGTTAATATGTTCTTGTTTAAAATGTCTACACTGGATTGTTCTGCTTTTCGTGCTTTATCCGGTTTAAGTTTCAACTTATCCTCTTTTAACATAACTTGAAGCTTTTCAAGAACCTGCCTCAAAGTAGAACAACCCACTTCTTCAACTACCAACGCATCAAACGGATCATCCAAATACAAGTTAATCATGCGTAATTCATCAGGAGTTATGCCTCCTCCACCACCCGAAGTCGCTAAGGCTTGCATTTTAATAAACGGTTTCTGCAGATGTCTAAGCGTATTTTTCAAATCGTTACTCAAAACGCCAATTTCACCTGTAACAAGATTTAACTGATCAATTGGACCGGCAGTTTTTAACTCGCCTGTTTTTTGCTCTAATCCCGCAATTTTTTGTTCAATAGGTAAACGTTCGTTTCTTATGTTTTCAATGTCTGCCTGTAAATTCGATAGTTTGTTTTCTAAACTTTGCAGTTCACTAACCATTTGAATGGTGTCCTGTAAAGTTCTTGTTTTCACATACTCTTTAGTTACAAACTCGTTTAGAGTGTTAAAAGTCTGTTTTGTTTTATCATAAACTGTCAAAAACTTTCGACGGTCCATGATAAAGAATGGTGAGATTCTTGGAAACCAATTTCTCACGTCAACTTCAGTAACGATAAGAGTTTTTTGAGCTTCAATATTGTACTTACTTAACACATCATAAGTTGTTTGTTCAGGTGATGAAAGCTTTGATAGTCTTTCTATAAATATGTGAGCTAACTTGTTTAAAGCACGAGCACGGTTATAGACTTTCATGTTTTGTTTTTCTATTTCTTTTGTGCTGTTCTCTAAAAGAGCCTTACAAACTTCATTTAACGCTATGATAGCCTGATTTGTTTCATCGCGCAATTTCTTTGCTTGTGCCTGAACAGGACTGAGTGTTGTGCTTGTTTCTTTTTCAAGCCACTCTTTTAGAGTTGTTGTTGAGAACGGTGTTGCTTCTGTCAATGCTTCTAACCTTGAATTAATTATGCCTCGTTAGTTATATATCATTATTCCATTTTTTATAACTCATTTTTAAGTAACTACTCTTAAATAGGTAATGTGAATATTGACTATCGGGAAAAATAATTTGAACACCAAAAAACTAACCTTTACAATAATGATGAGTGCCCTTGGAAGCTGTCTATTTCTCATAAGTTATGTACTTGGCCAAATAATTCCCGGAATAGTGGCAATAGATTTTTCTTTACTTGCTGTATTTATAGTCGGTATATACGCTGGACCCAAAGCCGGCTTTGCTACAGGTCTAATCGTCGGAATACTTCCCGGGATTATGTTTGGCCCAATGGGCACTGGCGGTGTCTTGGGTTTAGTAGCCCTTCCCTTAGGTAAAAGTTTTACCGGCTTGACTGTGGGTCTACTTGATAGGGGTTTTCGTTTAAATAGCATAGATAATAAACTGCGCAAAGCCATACTGGGTATACCTGCAACGTTGCTTGCGTACATCCCTGAAGGGCTATTTACCTGTGCTTACTTTACCCTATTGCTTCCACTGATTCTGAACTCCGTAATCGCAAACGCTATAGTAATCACCATTATGACAAAAGCTGTAGCTGAAGTTGTACTGATGAGTGTAATAATAGCCATTCTACTTTACAACAAAGGTGTCAGCAATTTTATATCTGCATATTTCAACAAAACGCCGCGGAATCAAGCTGTAAACCCATAATTTTTTATCTTTTTTTAAAAAAGGAGAGTTGTTTTAGAATCCTAAGGATTCTAAAAGGACTTTGGGGTTGATTTTTCCTGCTTTAAATGTTCGGCCGGTTTTGGTGTTGTTAATTATTATGACTGCTGGTGCGAACAAATTGTTGTCTATTTTGTAGAAGTCTTTGTCAGCTTTTCGGAAGATTTGTAGAAATGGTTTGCCGTAGTCTTTAGACATTATTGATGGTGTTTGATTAACGATTTCTTGTAGTTTAGTTTCATCGTCGTATTCAACTGCGCAGAAGACTGTGCCTCCGTAGAGAATTGCATCATTAGTTCGTGCCATTGCAACTTCAAAGTCTGAACTTGAAGGGCTAATTGGTGCATAACCTATGGCGTATTTTATGCATTTTGGATTTAAACCAACAGTTTTCAGTTTATGTATGCCCACTTCAACTACGCGGCCTGTGACTTGAGTTAATCCTGCGATGCTAACTGTTGGAGCGACAGCTACAATTAGATCCTCTGGGGTGATATTGCAGGCTTTTGTGACTTTTTCAATTAACATATCTGTTGGTAACTGATTGCTTTCTAGAACAATTACCGCTTTACTGCATGTGTCGGTGTAACCTATCTCTTCATAAACCTCTTTAGGTTTAAGAGCTATTGCACGTGCTGGACCTGAACCTATGGCAATGTTGTCCTCTTCTTTTATGCGCCATCCAGCAAATTGAGCGCCTAAACAGGCTATTGCGGGAAAATCAGTGGTAACTGTAACTGAAGGGAAGTCAATATCGCCATACGATTTAAAGCCGATGTCAACTTTTCCAGCTGAACCAAGACAGAGTTCAGTTAAAATTTTTCCGGCCTCAAAACCTCCCGGAGCTTTAACACCTGCATCAATAATGATGGCTCCTGCAGTGGATTTTGATACTGCAACACCATACAATTCAGGATTATCTAAAAGTTTCTGAGCTGTTTGATAAGCTAACTGATTTACACTTAAAGCTTTCATACTGAATACACCTTAAACTAAATGTCTATAAGAATAATATTAAAGGTACCGCTAAGACATGTTCATTTATAGCAACTTGATTTTACATTAACAGTTGTAGCCGTCATGCTTGAACTGTTTTTAATGTATCGGATATAAAGTAGCCCATATACAGCGGTGTTCTTGCATTTGTTAACTCTACGCGAGTTTTTTATCATATGCGTCTTTCGTGTTCGCGTTATTTGTCGCGTTCGCGCTTCTTTGCGCAGGGCTTTGATTTGAGCTTGTTCAATTTTGCCTATTGTGCAGTCTTTGTCGGGGTTGTTTATGATTTCGTCCCATTTTGCGGGTGTCAACGGGATTTTTTTGCAAGGCGAGTTTCAAGGGATGGGGGTCAATTTGGAGTTTAAAAGTTGTTTTCGAGGGTATCTTTGGCGCGTTGTCTGACTTGTTGCAATTTAAATTGGGAAAGTATTGCAAAAAGGATTATAAGATGGTTTAATCTTTTGTATTTGCGACAGTTATGAAATGTCCCAAGTGTGGAAACCAACTTTGTGTAAAGGCAGGCTTTAATCACAATAGACAACGCTACAAACGCAAAAACTGCAAATACCAATTCACACAAACCACAGATAAAAACGCCACAAAACGCGCCTTCGCCCTCTACCTCTACGTAATTGGCTTATCCATGAATGCCATTGGACGCATGCTAAACGTCGAACCCTCCACCATATTATACTGGGTGAAAAATTTTGCGCTCAAAACCTATGAAAAACCCACTCCGCAAGGTGAAGTCATAATTGGACTCGATGAGATGTGGCACTTTTTATGCTCAAAAAAACAAGGTCTGGGTCTGGAAGGCATACTGTCGAACTACCGGAGAGTTTGTTGATTGGGGATGTGGAAACCGAAGTGCTCAAACGTTAAAGAAAATGCTTGATAGGCTGCACCAGTTAGATGTTAAGGTTTTCTTTGCGGATAATTGGGAGGCGTATGCGGAGTTGATTCCGTCTGAGCTACCGGTTCAAACGCAAGCACAAACACATGGGGTAGAGCGGAATAATTTTCGTCAACGTCATTGGTGTGGGAGGTTTCGTCGGAGGACCTGCATGGTCCCAAAGTTTGCGTATGATTGATTTGACGGTTTTTCTGTTTGCTCGTTTTCATGTCAATGGTTCAAGAGAGGAGATTTGGAACCTTGCACATAATCCCTTTTGAAATACTATCCCTAAAAGAACTATCAGAGCACTTCAACGTTAAACCCTCCTCCATGCACGTCACTCTTGTTAAACTAAAAATAACGCGTAAAAAAAAGTTTCACCTACAGTGAAAATCACAAACCGACC
>JAITCR010000178.1 GCA_031282985.1 Nitrososphaerota archaeon
AGTAAAACATGCACATGAGAATTCAAATTCAACCTTTACCATAAGGATGCAACACACAAACAACCCCCGGAACAGCCCATGCTTATCCTTGATCATCTGCTGCAGGGTATTGCTAACTGCGTCCATGAGCACCTTAAACAAGCTCTGATCCGCCTCAAACACTGCACGGAGCTCCTCAGGCATAGTAAACACCATATGCCGATGAGACACCGCAAAAAACCTACCAACCAACTCATCAGCCCACTTATCAGCATGCTTTTTACCACACTGCGAACAAATACGACTCTTACACGCCAACGGAACAGTTTTGGCGGTACTACATTCAGAGCATTTGTAGGTTAAAAAACCACATTTTGGGTCTCGACAGTGCAACATCTTTTCTACTTCATCGATTTTGTACTGTGAGAGGTTTAGGTTCATAATTTTGAACTGCTCCCAGTTTTGTGTGAGCGACAGAATGTTTTTGATGGTGCTTTTGAAGGTCGCTGCCCTTCAAAAAGAAGGACAGCTCAATTATATAAATGCATTAACAATTCAAAAAGAAGGACAGCTCAATTATATAAATGCATTAACAACAAAAAATCCTCAAAAACCCATTTCAAACACTATACTTCCCTCCAGTAATGGCTAAATACTGCAAAATATAATCCGTTGAGTAACTAGCGTGAGAACTAACCAATGAAAAACCTGCTCGATATAGTCTCAGACTTGATAGAAACAGCAAAAAAACATGAACAATACCGCGCCAAAGAATGCATAAATATGATAGCTAGTGAAGGTATAAAATCTCCTGCTGTCTGCCAAATGCTCGACATGTCACATGACCTTGCCACCCGTTATGCAGAAGGTGAAAACAACAGCGAAGGTCACGTAAAAAAGCGCTTCTATCAAGGCCAAAAATACGTGAGCAAAATTGAAGACCATGCAACAGATGCTATAAAAAAGCTATTCCAAGCCACATGGGCAGATGTCCGTTTAATTTCAGGAACTCACGCAAACACTGCAACATTCAAAGGTTTAGCCATAGCATCAAAAAGCAACAAAATGATTGTAACACCCCTAAGCTGTGGTGCCCACATAAGTCATGACTACACTGGTCTAGCAGGTAGCATTTTAGGTTTAGATAATATTAATCACGTGTATGATGTTGACGAGTTTAACATTGACCCAGACAAATCCGCACAAGTCATCCGATCAGCTAAACCAGGCATTGTCACTTTTGGTGGCAGTTTGTTTCTTTTTCCCCATCCTATACGGGAGCTTAGGGAGGTGTGTGATGAAGTAGGTGCATATGTAGCTTACGATGCAGCGCATGTACTGGGTTTGATTGCCGGTCACCAGTTCCAAGACCCTATTCGCGAAGGTGCAGATTTTATCACGGCATCTACACATAAGACTTTTCCGGGTCCCCAAGGGGGTGTAATTATGGGCATCCCTGATACTGCAGCTAAGGAGAAGGCGGTGCGAAAAATTCAGCATGCAGTATTTCCTTTAACCGCTTCAAGTACTCATCTTGGTAGATTACCTGCATTAGGTATTGCATGCCTTGAAATGCAGGTTTTTGGTCAAGAATTAGCTGCTCAGGTTGTTAAAAACGCTCAATCTGCCGGGCAATACCTATATGAAAACGGCATTAAAGTCATCGCAGAACATAAAGGCTTTACAAAATCACACCAACTTGCTCTTGATGTTAGAAGCTTTGGAGGCGGTAACAAAATTGCCCAAGATTTAGAGGATGCAAATATTATTCTTAACAAAAACTTGTTGCCCTATGATGATCAAAGTGATAAAGAGAACCCTGCTGGTCTGCGCGTTGGCTTTCAGGATGTAACCCGACATGGCATGAGGGAGGGTGATATTAAGCATCTTTGTGATTTAATTATAAACGTAATTAAAGACAAACGCTCACCTGAACAAGTTAAAGTGGACGTCATGGCCTTGAAAAAAGAATTTAGCCATGTAAAATATGGCTTCCAAAGTGTCGATGAAGCTCTAAGTTATGTTAAACATTAGTTTGTTTTTCTTTTTATATTTTATTTTGTTCTTTGGTTTTTGCCTAAAGATTAATTAGTATTGTAGAATTGTTTTTGATGTTGAAAGTTTATGGATTTAATTTATGTTCTTGTGCCCCTTGTGGTGGTTGGTTTTTTTGCGTTCTTTATTTTACTACCAAGATATGGTCCACATTACGTTTCACGGATAGTTTGTCCAAACTGTCGGAAGGGGTTTAATTTCCATTGGGTTCCCGGGGCAACATTAGCTTCTTTACGATATGGTAACAGGAGACGTCTTAAATGTCCTTACTGTGGACAAGTTAACACCTTTGACATTGCCTCCACAAGGGTTAGTCAACCAAAGGCTGCCCATAGAGCATAACTTTTCATTCTATTTTAGGAGAACTTTATTAGTTAACAATGTAATCAACATATTGTTAACTCTTAAAGGAGACTCTTGTAGTGAAAGTACTCTTAAATGACGGTTTAGAACCGCAAGGCCTAAAAGTTTTTCAAGAAGCTGGAATGGAAACAGATACAAAAAAACGTGATTTAAACGGATTAATAGCTGAAATAGGCCAATTTGATGCTCTAATTGTAAGAAGTGCCACAAAAGTTACCCGCGAAATTATTGAAGCAGGCGCAAAAGGAAAACTCAAAATCATAGGACGCGCAGGCGTTGGCTATGATAATATAGATGCCGTTGCAGCTTCTGAGTATGGTATTGTAGTAAAAATAGCTCCCTATGGTAGTACAAATGCTGTTGCAGAATTAACCATTGACCTAATGCTTAGCATTTCACGGAATACCCCCCAAGCTCATAATTCACTTAAAAATGGTATATGGATAAAAAAGAAGTTTGAAGGGAAAGAACTTGCCTACAAAACATTGGGCATTATAGGCTGTGGTAGAATTGGCCAAAAACTTGCCCAAATAGCCAAACGCGGCTTTGACATGGACATTATAGGCTATGACCTATACCCTAGTCAAGAAAGTGGCATAAAATATGTTAGTAAAGAAGAGCTTCTCAAAAAATCAGACTACATTAGCATACACACAGGCGGCAAAGATGTCATCATAGGCGAAAAAGAATTTGCCTCCATGAAACCAACTGTTTTTATCATAAACACCTCCAGAGGTAACAACATTGACCAAACAGCCCTCTATACTGCCCTTAAAGAGAAAAAAATAGGTGGCTACGCAACAGACGTTTATACGGAAGAACCAAAAACCGAAGGAGAACTCTTCAATGATAAACTAAAAGAACTTGATAACGTTGTCTTAAGCAGCCACCTTGGAGCATCAACTATTGAAGCTCAAATTGAAACATCAACTGAAATCGCCCGAGTCCTCTCAAGCTACCTATTAGGCGGAGATTTCATCAACGCCGTTAATGCAGGCGAAAATATTGAAGTAGAAGAAAAACAAGTCTTCACCCTCTTCGTACACCACAAAGACGTTCCAGGCGTATTTGCAAACATTGACAAAGTCCTCGCCGAAAACAACATCAACATACGCGCAAACTATAGCCGCCAAATAAACATAGGTTACGCTATAAGTGTCTATGTACTACATCACCAAGTAACGCCAGAAATTGTCACGCAACTAAAAGTAGTACCGAACGTTTGCAACGTAAAATTCTAATTTTTCTTTTTTTCCAATATTTTCTTTAGAAATGGGTCTTCTAAAGACTTTTTGTGTTATCGCTATTTTAATTATTCTTGTTTGGTAGTTTTCTTTCATTTCACTATAGAAGTGTTTTGCTACAGTAGACTTCTTGTATAACTTATGTTCTCTGTTCGTAGTCGCAGATGCCTGCAATAAGATTGAACCGCAGGCTGAAACGTTTACGTCTGTTACAATAACGATCTGCCACAATTTTAAACCGTTTTATCAAACCAATCACATGCTCCTTTAAAACCCGCTCACTTGAAACCCTGTGGTTAAACGCTTTATCTTCCGTACTTAATAGTCTTTTCTTATTACGCTTAATTGGAACAACAGAATTAACATGAAAACATGTAATACCAAAATACCCCGTGTCCACAACAGCCTTAACTTTAGAATTTACCGCAATTTTAACTCTTTAAACAGTCTAAAATCATGACGACAACCATTAGTAAAACAGGTACAAATTATTTGTATATCTGCCTTGTTTACAACCACTTGCAATTTTATGGTATGTCTCTTCTTTTAGCTATTGTAGGTGTTGTAGTGTTTTTACTTACCGAAGATATGAGCCTTTCAATGTGTATTGTGGACAAATGGGCTATCGCAAACGTTGCAATTCTCATAGTAGAAATTATGGCTATCCTGTTTGTGTTCAAAGCTGTTAAGCAATTAAAGTCTGCTCTCTCTGAATCAACTGGCAAAAATATGCAACAATAAACATTTTCTTTTTTCTGTTTTATCTTAAAACAATCAAAACTTTGAATTTTTGTAACTTTCAAAAAGTGTATATGTAAGTTTATCTGTTAACAGCTACAAATGAAATTCGGTGTATTGTTTTCAGGTGGCAAGGATTCTACTCTTGCTTTGCATTTAGCGGCAGAAAAAGGACAAGTAGCTTGTTTAATTACCGTTGTTTCAAAAAATAAAGAGAGTTACATGTTTCACACGCCTAATGTGGACATTACTGTGTTGCAGGCTCAGGCTTTGGGGTTGCCGTTGGTTTCGGTGGTTACTGAGGGTTGTAAGGAGGTGGAGCTTGTTGATTTGGAGGCGGCTGTGTTGCAGGCTAAGGTTCAATTTGGTGTTGAGGGTGTGGTTACTGGTGCGGTGGAGTCTGTTTATCAGATGTCTAGGATTCAGAGGGTTTGTAGTAAATTGGGTTTAGAGTGTTTTAATCCGTTGTGGAGGTGTAATCAGCGATGGTTGTTAGATGAATTGCTTGAGCGTAATTTTAGAGTAGTTATTTCTGGTGTGTTTGCTTATCCTCTTGATGTGTCTTGGTTGGGAAAGCAGTTAGATTATGATGTAATTGAGCGGCTTTCAGTTTTGTCTGAAAAGTATGGTATTAGCATCACAGGGGAGGGTGGTGAAATAGAAACTACTGTTTTGGATGCTCCTATGTTTAAGCAGAAAATTGATGTTATAAATTCTGAAACAATATGGGATCGCACTTCGGGTGTTTACGTGATTAAAAATGCGTTTTTGGTTTTAAAGTGATGTTGTTAACTGAATGAAAGTACTGTAACATTTAACAAGTTGTTTAACTGTTTTTTCAGGTTAATGTATGTTGCTTGTGGATATAATTAGAGGCAGTAAAAATATTGTGTTTTTTGGTGGGGCAGGTGTGTCAACTGAGAGTAATATTCCTGATTTTCGTTCAGATAACGGTTTGTACATGGCACAAAATACTTATGGTTATTTGCCTGAAGAACTTTTAAGTCACACATTTTTTGTAGATAAACCCGAGTTGTTTTTTCAATACTACAAGAAAAACCTAATTTTTGTGGATGCAAAACCAAATGCTGCACATGTTGCTCTCGCAAAATTAGAACACTCAGGGTTTTTGTCAGTTGTGGTAACACAAAATATTGACGGGTTACATCAGGCAGCGGGGAGTGTGAATGTGTTAGAGTTGCATGGTTCAAATCATCGGCAATATTGCATGGTTTGTAAAGCAAAGTATGATTTGCATTATATTTTAAACCCTGAAAATTGTGATGGGTTTGTGCCAAAATGTAAAAAATGTGGTGGTGGTATAGTGCGTCCTGATGTGGTGTTATATGAAGAACCGCTTGACGAAAATGTTATGCGTGCAGCAACAGCGGCAATTGCAGCAGCGGACTGCCTTATAATTGGTGGCACATCCTTAGTGGTCTATCCTGCTGTTGGGCTTTTGCAGTATTTTAACGGCAATAATTTGGTGTTAATTAACAAAAGTGAAACACCCTATGATAGTCACGCTGATGTCGTTATTCACGAGAGCATAGGTACAGTGTTATCGAATGTAATTAAACAGTTGAATCTGTAAAGTAAAAAGTGTTTTAGGCGACTATAGTTCTATTTTCATTTCCACTTCAACTAATCTCTCTACTGCACTGTATTGTTGAATGATCTTTGTGTTTATATGCATTTTTTATCCGCTAATGATAACCTTGGTAGTTAACAGTGAATTACAAAAAACACATGTACCTAAAAGTCAGCAAAGGCGAAATCAGTGTTTTCTCAGCTTTAAGTACAGCAGGACTAACCTCTGGTATGGTAACACAGCAACCAATTATATTGAGGGCAACTATCCCTGATTTCTGCTGGTATGAACTTAAAAAAATCGTTTACCTTGACGGAATACCTGTTCACAAAAAAGATAAGCAGCAGCAAAAAGATCAAGAAATTGTTGAATTACTTGAACAACGCGGCTGGGATGTACTCCGTATTTCATATGACCCACCATTAACACCCATAGAAACTGAAGAAATCGTTGAAACCATAAGACGTTTCATTGGTATAGTTGAAGAATAAGTAACAACATTTTTCTTGCCTACTGCCTTTTATAATTTTATGCCGTTCATGCCTGCAGAAATCTACATACAACTCAAAAACTGGTTTAGCAATGCTAACCGAGTAGTTATCGCAGGCATCGGTAACCCTATACGTAACGACGATTTCATAGGTGTAAAAATTGTTCAACAGCTCCAAGGAAAACTCTCAAATAACGTATACCTATTCGAATGCGAAACTGTGCCTGAAAACTATCTCCTCGAAATTGAAACATTCCAGCCATCACATGTGCTATTAATTGACGCAGCAATAATGGAATTAACACCTGGGGCAACACGGCTGGTTTTTCCTGAGCAGATAGAAGGTTTTTCAACGTTTAGCTCACACGTTTTACCTCTACAAATGTTTAAAGAATACCTTAAAAAATCCACAGAATCCACATTTGCCCTGCTTTTAATCCAACCTAAAAATATTGAATTTGGAGAAACCATAACAACTGAACTTAAAAAAGCAGCAAACCAAGTTGAATCCACCCTAATAGAATTACTTTCAACACTGTAACAAATTAGTGCCTTTGTATGTATCTAACTCAGTAAAACAGGCTGGCTCATCCTTTAATTTGATCATTAATTCTGCCAAGAATCGCAACAAACTAAATACGCGCGTTACCGCATTTTATTAATGGGATACGGTTCAACTGCAATTTGATTATTTGATTTGTTTTGCGAGTTCGGCGATTTGTGTTTGGAATTTTTCTCGCATTTTAGTAAAACGCATAGCTGCTGAAGGATGTACAATTTCAAAATATTTTACGTTTTCAACACGTGGAGTTTTTTTTGCGCTTGCCCCAAGTAGTACAACTATTTTTGGTTTAATTATAGCGATTTGCTGTATTAAATATGGCAGACACGCGCTAACTTCGTCAGGGTAGGGCTTACGGTTTTCGGGCGAGGTATGTTTAACAATATTTGTTATATAGACCTCCTCACGGGTTATGCCAAATTCAGCAATAGTTTTTGTTAAAAATTTTCCTGCCCTGCCAACAAATGGCCTGCCTGTTTTATCTTCTTCAGAACCAGGATTTTGTCCAACAAACATCACTTTAGCATTAGCAAGACCCTCACCTGGGACACCATGAGTAGAGGTTTGCCACAAACGACATTTTTTACATTCTTGGATTTGTAAAATAATTTCCTCAAGAGACAACACAAATAACCAACCGCGTTATACTCATCTATTGACCTTTACAGTTCTTAAAAATTTCGTGACATAAACGAGTGACTTTTATCATTCTGATTTTCGTGAGAGCTCTTACTTTTCAGTTTTAGTGTAAAACTCGACAAATCAAACACAACTATTTGGGTATTATTAACTCGTGAAATGATCCACACTTATTCTTTAGTATGCCCATTAATAATTTTGTCACGAGCTTTTTTTGTTTGGTGTGTTTGTTTGTGGGTCTATGTCGCATAGGTGTTTTGATTTTTGTTTCCATTTTACGTTTTGGTCTTTTTCTTTCCATACTTGGTAGGTGCATGTTTTGTTGTAGATTTTTTTGTATTGGGTAAACGTCATGGCTTCCACTTGTTATGGTGTGTATATACACACCATATTTATTATAGTTTTGCCATGTTTTCATGGACTTGTAAAACATGGTGCCTAAAGATTATGGAATTTAGGATTTTGAATCTGTTTTTTTCTCCTAAAGCCCATAGTAAGCCTGCTTAGGTCAACTTTAATCAGAATTGCTATAGCTATGATAGATACAATTGTCGACATAATTGTCATCAAAACATTTGGACTAAGCCACTCTGGAAATGTGTTGCTAACCCAAGATGAGACTGAGTTGCCAAATATTTTTCCGGTAAACGCGCCCATTGTAGTGATGACTAATTTGCCTAAAAAGTACCCTATGGAAAACTTTACAATACTGTACTTTACAGAGGCAAGTGAAACGATAACTGGTTCTTCTGGAATAGGTGACGCAGCAGCAAAGCAAAGTATCAAAAAAGAATGATTAAATATTTTTGTAGCATTACGCTCTAAATTCGTACGTTGCTTCTCACTTAAATGCTTACTAATTAGAGGAGTGACTTTATATTGAATAATCCTTGCAATAGTTGCACCTAATGCAACAATAGCACCGATAATAAAAATGTACAAGGCAGTATCATTATCTACCCAAATAGTGGCTATTGCGGCAATAAACATGTTTGAAGGACCAAAAAACGGTACAATGTTAATACAAAAAGCCAATGTGAAAGCTATTATGACTGCAATTAGCAATATCATTCTAGTTCTTCCACATCCATCCCTCAAAAAATAAAATATATACGACATTTATAAGCAAATACATGGACCCAGTTATTTCTCACAAAATCTGGCAAATTAACATAACCTGTTAAGAACGCTGTATTTAGACAACTCTCATAAGATGGCTTCTTTAAAACTTTAGTTAAGACAAGTCTTCGACAAATCACAAACGTATAGGTAATATATATGTAAGTCTAAAGTTTAACTGTAAACTGTCTGAAAAACGTCGCTATCTCAAAAAGTACATGAGATAGGTTTAAATTGTGAGAGTTAAAATATAGGAGAGATAAAGATACTTGAGGATTCCATATGAGCGAAATGACAACTGAGATCCTTGAACAGAACCTTAGCAAAATCGTGCTTGTACGATTAAAAGGCGGAAAAAGCCTCCGAGGAAGACTGAAGGGTTTCGATCAACACTTAAATCTGGTTCTAGAAGAAACAGAAGATACAACAGATGTAGAAAATCAACAAAAATTAGGATTACTAATAGTTCGCGGAGACAACGTAGTCCTTATTTCGCCTCCACCACGGTGATTTAAATGGGTAAAGGAACGCCATCAATGGGCAAACGCGCAGGTCGCGTTGTCCACATAAAATGTAGACGCTGTGGTAGACGAGCTTACCATGTACGCAAAAAACGATGTGGTGCATGTGGTTACGGTACAACAACAACACTTCGTCACTACAACTGGCAAAGGAAAACTCTTCAACGCGCAAGAATTATCTAAGCTCCATTCTTACATTTTTTAGAAGCAAACAAGATGTTTGTATTACTCTTTAAATGCTTATTTTGATTTGTAGTAGCCCTTATCTATTTTTACAAAAATTAAGGGCCCCTTGTTATGAAGTATCTCGCGGGCTTTATGTGGGCAACCTCCGAAAACATGTTTTTTAGACTTCAAACCAATAAAAACACAAATGACCCCTGCATAAAGCATTATTTCTCTTTTTCACCTGATTTTTAGAAAAACAAAACATCCAAGATTAACTAAAAACAAACCCCAGCCAACCACCAACACACCAAATTTCAGCATTTTAAACCCAATTAACCAACAAGAAACACGAACCGCCGCAAATTATACACCAAATTCATACAAACAACCCCACAACCCACACGAACAAACCCATGAACCCTACAAGAAATACCCCCATAAACCGTGTCATATACCCAAACACATGCTCAACCCGCGCACGAACACGCACAATAAACCTGTTACCCACCTTCTCCTCCTCCGCAAGAGACCTATTACGAAAAACACGAGCACAAACATGAACCCTAACATTTGGAAACAACCTTAAAATCTCACCCCTATAATAATCACCAACATACGCACTATCCGCCTTAACATCACGATCTTTCTCATCAATTAAACCAACAAACTCTTAACTATCATGAACCGACACACCAGTCACACTAAACGCCGCAATAATCCTACTATCACTATCACATTTCACATGATTCTTATACCCAAAAAAAGATTCACCTCCCTTTTTTGCCCAGCGAGCATCTACATCAGTTTGCGCTAACACGTTGTTCTGATTTTTTATTTCACCTTTTTCAATTCGTTCTGCATATTTTACGGGTAAATCTTAAGGTCTTCACCCTTTTTTAAATGGGTATCATCCTTTTTTGTTGTGTGACGTTTGGGAACTGTGGCAAAGGTGGCATCTACAATGGAGCCTTTGTGGGTGATTATGCCTTTTTCTTCAAGTAGCTTGTTGAAGGTGTCAAAGAGTTTTTTATCTGCTTTGTTTGTTTTTAGTGCTTCTTTGAAGTCCCCTATTGTGTTGCTGTCGGGTACTTTGTCGCCTATTTCAAGGCCGAGGAAGCGCATAAAGGAGAGTCTATCATTTATCATGTATTGGGCTGACATGTCTGATAGGTCGTACCATTGTTGTAGTATGGTGATTTTGAACATTAGTATAGCGTCGTAGGGTGGTCTGCCGCCTTGGGATAGG